>JANLTA010000077.1:0-14595 GCA_031362705.1 Gemmataceae bacterium
GGTGGTGATCATGTGCGTGTATTCGCCGAGGAAGAACAGACCAAACTTCATGCTCGAGTATTCGGTGTGATAACCGCCAACGAGTTCCTGCTCGGCCTCGGGCAAGTCGAACGGCAGGCGATTGCACTCTGCGAAGGCACCCGTGAGAAACAGGATGAAAGCTAGCGGTTGATAGAAGACATTCCAACCATGCGTCACCTGGTCCTGCACAATGGTCTCGAGGTTGAGCGAGCCGGCAAAAAGCACCACACCTAGCACCGACATGCCGAGCGGGATCTCATAGCTGATGAGCTGTGCACTCGATCGCAATGCGCCGAGCATCGAGTATTTGTTATTCGACGACCAACCGCCAAGGATGATGCCGTAGACGGCCAAACTCGTCACGGCGAATGTAAATAGGAAACCAATATCCACTGCCGGAGCAATCACACACCGATCGGTTGCGAATGCCGTTTGATACTGTTCCATCGCTGCGGTGTACGACGCAACATCAGGTTGCGGCAGCGGCGTGGCCACTGTCGGACCGAATGGCACCACGGATAGTGCCAACAATGCCGTTGCAGCGGCTACACCAGGTGCCAGTAAGTAGAACACGCGATCTACGTGGGCCGGGATGATGTCTTCCTTGATCAGCATCTTGATGCCATCGGCCAATGGCTGCAGCAAGCCCCACGGGCCGACGCGATTTGGCCCGATGCGGTCCTGCATCCATGCGGAAATCCAGCGTTCGAGCAGCACCAAATACGCAACGAGAGTCAGCACGCCAACCATGACGATGGCAATGATGATGACCGGCATGAGTTGCGCAAGCGTCGGCATGATCTAGTGTGCGACCCCATTGGCCAGGGGCAGTTCCATCCGCGTACCACGCGGCACGATCTGGGCGGGCAGGTTCTTCAACTCCACAATCGCGGCGGCGATTTCCGGCCGCAGATCACCGGAGCGAAACAGACCTTTACGGCCCAGCAACTCGGCGAACACGTGCCCTTCGCTCCGCGCTTCGCCCGGCGGCTGCGTCGCCTTGGCCATGGATTGCGCGAGGCCTGCGTGATTGACAAACGTGCCGTCTTTCTCCGCCCATGCGGCCGATGGCAGCAAGTAATTGGAAATGGCAGCGAGCGGCGAATCCAGCAAGTCCTGCATGACGACCAGACCGCATTTCGCCAGCGCGTCGGCGTGTTGTTGGGTGAACGGTGAAGTCTTAAGCGGGTAACCGGTGCCGCGCGGGTAGCCGGCCGTGATCCACATGGCCTTGAACGAATCGGCATTGGCGACCAAGTCCTCGAACGGTGTCACTTTGCCGGTGAAGTGCTTCAACACCGACTCGACGCCGCGACGGTTCGGGCACTTCTCCGCACGGATCGTGAACTTGGTCGGCTCGACAGGTTGGCCGCGTCGATCCTTCGGGTAGCGGTCATCTACGCCGACCAACGGCACCGGCCCGAGCGCCAGCGTTGCTTTCGGGAAACTGCGGAACCACGATGCGAAGAGAAACGCTTCTTCCACTGTGAGAAACGGCGACAGCACGGCCGCCACCTGGCCTTGAACAGCCAACGTCGTGAAGCGCGTTTGCAGCGTCTTCAATAAATCGGTCCACTGCCGTGGCGTGCGACCCTTGTCGGACTTTTCCGTTGGCCGACGTATCCGATCAGCTTCGTTGACGTAATGAAAGCCCCAGCGGCCTTCATCGCACATGTACCAGCCCTGTGCGTCTGGGTTCTCACGAGGTCGCAACCGGTACACGGCTTCTTTGTTCGCATCCACATCAATGGAGCAACCAGTGGAACAGCCGGCACAGACGCTGGGAGTCTCTTTGAGGAACCAAACTCGTTGCTTGTAGAGAAAGTCCTTGCTGCCCAGCGCGCCTACGGGACACAGATCAACGACATTACCCGAGAGTTTGTTCTCCAGCGGCTCGCCTGGGAAGATGTCGATCTCCGCATGGTCGCCGCGATCGACGATGGTCAATTCGGATGTGCCGGAGATTTCCCGTGTGAAGCGCACGCACCGCGAACACATGATGCAGCGGTCAGTGAACAGCGTGATCTTGGAACTGATGTCGGGCTTATTCGGAGGCGTGCGCTTGTCGTCGTGCATCCGGCTCGTCGCACGGCCATATACGTAGCTGTAGTCCTGCAACTTGCATTCGCCGGCCTTGTCGCACACCGGACAATCCAGCGGATGATTGAGCAACAAGCCTTCGAGAGTATCAGCCTGAGCACGTTTGGCCCGCTCGCCAGGCTTACCGTACTTGGGATCGTATCCCAACGCGGGCAGACCCTTCGGCCGCTTGTCGTACTCAGCGGTGAGGATCACGGTGCCGTCTTTGACCGGCGTCTGACAACCCGGCGTTACCTTGGGTTGCATGACCACGGAGCCATCCGGCTTTCGCTCGCCGACTTCGACGAGGCACATCCGGCAACTGGCCACCACCGACAGCGATGGGTGCCAGCAATAATGGGGAATGAACACATCCGCGCGGTCGGCCGCCTGGATGCAATTCAAGCGTGCGTCGCCAATTTCGACGGGTTGATCGTTGACGTAAACGGTCGGCATTGTTGGCTGGGGGTTCGCGTTCAGCGTTTTTGCTGGGCCAGGAGTGCCTTGAGTTCATCAGGCTTGTGGAAATTAATCTCGCCGCTCGCACGGACTGCCGCCAGTCCCATGGTCGTTTCCTTCGAGCAATATGCAATGATGCCGCCGTCCGCCGGCTGATCCACAATGACATAAGTGCCGTCGTCGATCTGCGAAGCCATCTTGCGAAAATCCGGATCCTTCTTGAGCGCTTCCGCAGTTTCCTTCCCGGTCAGCCACTTTGATGTTCTCGCCGTCATCATGAACAGGTGCAACTGACTCAAATCATTCGTGACGATTGTGCGATCCAGTACCGGGATATTCTTGCGGAAACCAGCCTCGTTGGCGGCTCGGCGTTCTTCCGGCGTTTCCGCGCGCTCGGCCGGTTGCGACGTGTTGCGCCGGCATCCCGTCAACGACACAATCAGGATGAGTGCGACAATGGCAAATCTGGCCGTCATTATGATGCCTCGCTGCAGGTAAGTGATGAGCTAATTGTACGATTTAGTACCCGGATTCCCATAACGCTAATGCGCCGCCGTATGGTTCAGAGTTCGGCCTTTCCTGCCGCTTTTGATGTACTCTTCGAACTCAGGCCGAAACTTCTTCATGGCGTTCTTCACCGGCCAGCCCGCACCGTCGGCCAGCCCGCAGATCGTCGTGCCGGGCATGATGCCGATGCGGTCGCCGACTTCGTGCAGCAAGTCCAAGTCTTCGAGCCGGCCTTCGCCGCGCTGAATTCGCTTCGCAATCTTGTACATCCAACCGGTACCTTCGCGACACGGCGTGCATTGGCCGCACGATTCGTGGGCGTAAAACCGCGTTGTGTTCACCAGCACGTCCACCATGCTGGTCTGATCGTCGATCACCGTAACCGCCCCGGTACCCAGACCGAGGCAGCCGACTTTGCCGGGGCCATTGAAATCCAGCGGTGTATCAAGTTCAGCTTCCGTCATAAAGCCCATGCTCAGGCCGCCGGGCACGATGGCCTTGGCTTTGCGACCCTTCCACACGCCACCGCCGTAGTCGTCGATCAGCTTGCGGGTGCTGATGCCGAGCGGCACTTCATAAGTGCCGGGCTTGTTTACATGGCCAGATAGATTGAATAACTTCGGCCCATAACTACCGGCATCGCGCGGATTGGCGGGGTCGGGCGGTACACCGATGGACTTGAACCACTCGGCCCCGCGCCCAATGATGTGTGTCACACAAGCCAGCGATTCGACATTGTTGACAATGGTCGGCTTGCGGAACGCGCCTTCGATGGCCGGGAACGGCGGCTTGATTCGCGGCCAGGCCCGCTTTCCTTCCAGCGATTCGATCAGGCCGGTCTCTTCGCCACAGATATAAGCGCCGGCCCCGCGATGCGTGTAAATATTAAGGCTGAAGTTGGTGCCAAGGATGTTCTTGCCCAGCAATCCTGCCGCGTAAAGTTCATCAATGGCATCCTGCGTAGCACGGAACGCCGTCCCGTACTCATAGCGAATGTAATAGTAAACGGTGCTTGCTTTGATCGCATAGCACGCGATCATCGCGCCTTCGAGTACCTGGTGCGGATCCTTCTCCATCAGGATGCGATTGTTAAAGGTGCAAGGCTCGCTCTCGTCGGCATTCACGCATAAATAGATTGGTCCGGGATGATCCTTCGGCAAAAACGTCCACTTCACGCCCGTTGGAAAGCCCGCGCCGCCGCGACCGCGCAACCCGGATGATTTCACCATGTCCGTGACTTGCGCCGGCTGCATCTCCTTCAGTGCGCGCTCAAACGCCTTATAACCGCCGTCGGCGCGATAACTCGCCAACGTATGACTGCCGGGCTTATCCACGCGAGCTAACAGGACAGGTTGGTATTCCGCCATTTCATTTCCTGGCTGACTTAACGATCAGTGGCACGTCTATCTCGTCGCCTGGGTCGATGTTTCCGTCTACGAGTGGCCCGATGCCATATTCGCAAACACGTGGTTCGGCCTTCAACCAGTCCTCGATCAAGCGCCGATGTTCTTCCGTCGCAGTCTTTCTGTTTGCTTGGATGTATCCATCCCAATCGTTCTGTCTGCCGCCTCCACCAAAACCGAGGTCGTAAGGCTCAACAGCTGTTTCAAGCCAACAGTCCAGGAAGTCCAACCCCTGCACTTGATCCAGGCCTTCAGTACGGATGACAACTCGAAAGATGTATTGCCGAAACTCGCCGAGTTTTCGCTTCTTTCGCAGTCGTCTTCGCATTACGCCCTCAACCGCGCCACCAATTGATCCGCTTTCTCCGGCGTAATGTCCATTTCGTGAGCGTCATCGACCAACACGCACGGAGCACCTTCGCAGGCACCGATGCACTCGGCCGTCTCCAGTGTGATCTTGCCGTCTTTGGTGGTGCCGCCGACTTCAACGCCGAGCTTCTGGCACAGATGTTCAGTCAACTCGTCCGACCCGCGCAACATGCACGCGAGACTTCGGCATACCCAGAGCCGCGTTTTGCCCAGCGGGTTCTTCTCGCTGCGGAAGAACATGTAAAAGGTCATCGCGTCCAGCACTTCAGCCGGTGACAGGTCGAGCAATTCGGCAATATCGCGGATCGCATCATTCGGCACGCAACGATGCTGGTCCTGCACAAAATGCAGCGCGGGCAGCGTCACCGCTTGCTTATTGGGATAGCGCGGCAACAGATCGAGAATCTTGTTCTTCAACTCGTCGTCGAGAATCCGCATGAGTGCTTTCCTGAACTACCGATCCAATTCGGCCGCGATGATCTGCAGCGAGCCCAGCACGGCCACGATATCGCTGATCTGGTGCCCCTCGATCAGGTGCGGGAAGACCGAGAAGTGGATGAAGCCCGGTGGCCGCGTCCGGCAACGATACGACTTCCCGGTGCCATCGGTCACCAGGTAGAAGCCCAACTCACCGGTCGGCGACTCCGTCGCAGCATAGATCTCGGCCTTTGGCGTTGGCCATTGGCGGTTCGTCATGATCAGCTCGAAGTGCTGGATCAGCCCTTCGATGGTGCGGTATGTCGCCGTCTTATCCGGCAACACCGCTTTGCCTTCGATGTCAACGTTCACCGCGCCGCTTGGTAGATTCTCAATCGCCGCTTTTACAATGTTGACGCTTTGCAGCATCTCTTCCATGCGGACTAGGTAGCGCGAATAGCAATCGCCCTCCTCGGCGCAGATCACCTGGAAGTCGAAGTCGTTGTAAGCGAGGTAAGGGTCATCTTTGCGCACATCGCGGACCACGCCGGAGGCACGGGCGATTGGCCCGGTGCAGCAAAAGTTGATGGCCTCGTCCTTCGTCAGCACGCCGACGCCTTTGGTCCGCTCAATGAAGATGCGGTTGCGGTTGAGCAGCCGCGTCATGTCGCCGTGGGCTTTGTGGAAGTTCTTGACGAAGTCGCGGACCTTGGCCACGAAGTCGTCGTTCACATCGTCCATCAACCCGCCGACGCGGAGAAAGCTCGGGTGAAACCGCTGGCCCGAGGCCGTCTCGATGATGTCGTAGATCTTCTCGCGCTGATAAAAACCATACAGGAAGGCGGTAAAAGCGCCGAGGTCGAGGGCGGCCGCCCCGCAACAGAGCAAGTGATCGCTGATGCGGGCCAACTCGGCAAGAATGACACGAATGTACTTGCACCGCGGCGTGAGTTCGACGCCGATGAGTTTCTCGACCGCGTGATGCCAAGCCACCTCGTTGGCCACCGGTGACGCATAATTCATCCGGTCCACAACCGTGGTGTATTGGTTGAAGTCCAGGTCTTCGCCGAGCTTCTCGAAGCCGGAATGCAGATAGCCGATATCCGGCACCGCCCGCACGATGGTTTCGCCGTCGAGCGTCAGCACCAGCCGCAGCGTCGTGTGCGTAGCCGGGTGCTGCGGGCCGAAGTTGAGCGTCCAGAGGTACTCCTTGTCCTCTTCGGAGACGTCCTCAAACACTTTGTCCATCAGTTCCAGAGGCATGATTGCTGCTTCATCCCTCCGCGCGAGTGATGGGTGTGAAGTTGTGCCGTTCGCCGTAGCCGCGCAAGGGGTAATCCTTGCGCAGGGGATAGCCGACGAAGCCATCGGGCATCAGGATTCGCCGCAGGTCCGGGTGATCGCTGAACGTGATGCCGTACATGTCAAAGACTTCACGCTCCATCCAATCGGATCCGCGCCAAAGTGAATAGAGGCTTGGCACCACCGGATCGGGATCATTCACGAACGTCTTCACGATGACGCGCTCGCCGGTGGTCGTGTTGCTTAGGCAATACACGACGCCATAGCGGTCCGTGGCATCGGGATAGTGCAGGTAATCGACGGCCGTGATATCAACGAGGAAGTCGAACCCTGCGTGATCTCTCAAAGCTACAATCATCGCATAGACTTTGTCCACCGGCACGATCAACCGATGGTTGTCGCGAAAGTCGCTCGCCTGGAACGACCCGGCTCCGAACTGTTTCGTCAGCACATTATCCGCGAGCATCGATATTCCTTAGCGCAGGCGTGTAGCCGTGTTATAGTCGCCGGGGGCGACCACACGTTCCTCGGACGGAATCGATTCGTTCATCGCCATCGGCCCTTCATGGGTCGATCGGCGATCAAATTCGCCGCACATGAGCGTGCCGGTTTGCTTGATCTTGTCTTGCAGGTCCATGACCGCGCGGATCAACTGCTCGGGGCGCGGCGGGCAACCCGGCACATACACATCAACGGGGATAAAGCGATCAATGCCCTGCACTACGGCATAAGTATCGAACACGCCGCCGGAGGATGCGCACGCGCCCATGCTGATGCACCACTTCGGCTCCGGCATCTGCTGCCAAATGCGCTGCATCTCGGGAACCATCTTCATGACCACCCGGCCGGCCACGATCATCAGGTCGCATTGCCGGGGGCTGAAGCGCATGACCTCGGCGCCAAAGCGGGCCAGGTCGTATCGCGATGACGCGGTGGACATCAGCTCGATGCCGCAACAAGCCGTTGCGAAAGGCATGGGCCACAAGCTGTTGGCGCGGGCATAGTTGGCCACCCAATCGAGCTTGGAGATGAAGAAGTTGTCGCTGGGATTTACCGCCATGCGAACACTCCCTTCCGCCATGCATACACATAAGCGACTGCAAGCGATGCGATGAAGACGAGAATCTCCCAGAACACAATGCGGCCAAACGCATCACGCCAGAGCGCATCAACACCTTCGCGATAGGCTATCACCGCCCAGGGATAGAGAAACAGCAACTCCACGTCGAACACGAGAAACAGGATCGCAATCAGGTAGAACTTGATATCGAACTGCTGCCGAGCGTCGCCTATGGGATCCATGCCCGACTCATACGACATCAATTTGACTTTAGTCCGGCGGTGCGGTCCAATGAGCCACGACAAAGTCAGCGCGGTCGTCGAGAAGCCGATGACCACGACGAGAAAAATCAGCACCGGATAATACGTCGCCAGGTCGAACGGCTGTTCGAACCCGGCGAGCGTCTGAATGGGTGTGCTTGAAGTCACGATCGTCAAGTCGTTCCAAGTGCAAGTCAAGATCGACTCTGGTGACGCCACGCGAAGCTAACCACAGAGACACAAAGACACAGAGGAAACACAAAGAAAACCGCTTTCTTCTCGGTGCTTCCTTCGTGTCTTTGTGTCTTTGTGGTTGGTCTTGTTTTTCATCGCCATACTACTTCGTCAACTCGGCTTCGATGGCTTCGGTGACTTTCTTGTCTTCCGGCGTCACCTTCGGGCCGAAGCGGGCGACCACTTCGCCCTTCTTGTTGACCAGGAACTTCTCAAAGTTCCACGTGATAGGCCCGGCAAACTTCGCGTCGGTTTCCTTGGACGTGAGGAACTTGTATAGCGGGCAGATGTCGTCGCCCTTCACCGATACCTTGCTGAGCATGTCAAACTTCACGCCGTACTTGGTCGAGCAGAACTGCTTGATATCCGACTCGGAACCGGGTTCTTGCCCGCCGAAGTTGTTCGCGGGCACACCGACGATTCGCAACCCCTTGTCCGCAAACTTCTCGTGCAGTTTCTCCAGCCCCTCGTATTGCGGGGTCAGGCCGCATTTTGACGCGACATTGACCAGCATCACCACTTTGCCTTCGTACTTCTTTGACAATTCGACTTCCTTGCCGTCGATGTCCTTCATTTTCACGTCGAGTGCATTGGTCATTTTCTTATCTCCGGCGACAACCAGCCCAGCTATTACCAGCAAACCGGCAACGGCGAAGTGTGTTAACTTCATGGTCATACTCCCAATTAGAGCGAATTCAGGTAGGCGATCAGGTCGTTCAGTTCCGCTTCCGTCAGTTCACCATTCCCGACGATTTCCTTGGGGTTGTGGTGTTTCGTCAGGACTTCCTTGAGCGTTTTGGCTCGACCATCGTGTAGCAGCAGTGGCCGATCGAACACACCGATCAGCGACGGACTGTTATAGCCTTTATATACGTCGGCACGGCTTTCGAGGCCAACCGCGTGGATCCTCCCATCGGTGAAGTAACTTCCCGAGTGGCAGCGCGAGCATTCCGTCTTGTCCGAGCGGAAAATCGCTTCACCGCGTTTGACGGCGTCATCCCTAGGATGCGGATTCGCCGGAGGCGTCAACGTACCAAGATAGGCCGTGAGCGATTTGACATCACCATCAGTTGGCGGCTTGCCGAGCATGGAATCCGTCAGCGATTTCGTAATCACCTGTTCCAGTGTCGTTTGCCAACCGTGCCACGTCCACGGGCCGGTGTGGGCAATATTGCGCAGGCTCAGGACCGTTTTATAATTGCCGAAGCGTCCGTCGTTCTTGGTATCCATGGCAACGGAGTTGGTGCCGCCCTCGAAGTGGCATGAATGACAACTGTACCACTGATCGAGTGACCTTTTGCCATCGTAAAAGATGGCCTCGCCTTGACGAGCCAGCGATTGTTCGGCCGCGCCGCCTAAGTTGATGGTGCGAACAAGCTTCTTGGCAACGGGGTCTACGACCTGCACGGCATTCAATAAATAGTTGGCGACGTAAACCAGCCCATCCGGCCCGATCCGCAGCTTCATCGGCCGGCCACCCAGCGGCACACGGTCGAAGCGGTCGCGATCCTTCAACAAATCGTTGTGAATGTGATCGGGGTTGCCGAAGTCCTGAAACGGCAGGTCACCCAACCGGTAAATCAACAGTTCATGCGTGCCGGCCGCCGTGCAATACATCCGTGTTTCATCGGCGCTGAGCGCCATGCCGGTCGGGTCTGCCACCGCTTCGCCCTGCGGATCGAGCGTGATCGCTTCCCGTCGGGATTGTTCGTCCAGCCGCACCCGCGCGATGCGGCTGCCCAGCACCCAACCCTGGCGAATGTTGGACACCGTTACCGGCATCTGGCGATAGAGCGTCCAAGGGAAATAAACGAACTGCCCGTTGCGAGAAGTTTGCATCTGGCCCAGGTTCAGGCCCATAAAGTCTTCGAGAAACAGCTTCTTGCCACTGGCCGTATCTATGACCGCCACGCCGCCGTCGCCACTCACGCCGACCGCCAATCGCGAGCCATCAGGTGACAACGCCAACTCACGCGGCCACCGACCAACTTCAATGCGGCGAGTCTCTTTCAATTCGGGCAGTGACAATTCAACAACGCACGAACCGCTGGCGAGCGCGACGAAAACGCGTCGCCCATCCGGAGTCACCGCAACACCGCGCGGCTCGAAACCGAGTTTGATTGATTGTCGCCTACTTAATGATTCGTCGTGAATGGCATAAGCGATGACTTCGCCAGAGTAAGTTGTCGATGCAAGCAGCGTTCGACTATCGGGCGTCAGCGCCAAGCTATTGGGTCGCTCGCCACATGGGACTTCTGCTAAGAGCTTGCCATCCGACAATCGCAAGTAGGATACGGTGCCGGCCGATTGATTAGCCGTGAAGAGATGTCGGCCATCGGCCGTTAGCAACACATCGACCGGTGAACGGTCCGTCTCCGGCAATGGAGCGGCGCTGAGAAGCACCGGCACCAATAAGAACAGCAATCGCTTTGTCATCAGCAGTGTTGACAAAAAAACTCCACGGGTGGGCACCCGTGGAGTTGGTTCGCTTCAGATCACGTCCCGTGTTCCCAACCCGTCAGGTACGCCTTCTGCTCGGCGGTCAACTCGTCGATCAAGATGCCCATGCTCGCGAGCTTGGTGCGCGAAACGTATTCTTCGACCTCGGCCGGCACTTCGTGGACCTTGTTGCCGAGTTTGCCTTTGTTCTTGATGCAGTACTCGGTGGCCAGAGCCTGCGTGGCGAAGCTCATATCCATCACGCTGGCCGGGTGGCCCTCGGCCATCGCCAGATTCACCAGCCGGCCTTCACCCAAAACGCAGATGCTCTTGCCGTTCTTGAGCTTGAACTCATCGACCTGTTTGCGAACATCGTGGGTCGTGCCGGTGCTTTCGGCCTTGAGTGCAACCAGATCGATTTCGATATCAAAGTGACCGCTGTTGCAGACGACCGCACCGTCTTTCATCACCTGGAAGTGTTCCTTGCGGATGACGTGCTTGTTGCCCGTCACAGTGACGAAGATGTCGCCGACCTTGGCGGCCTCCGCCATTGTCATCACTGGGAAGCCATCCATCGCGGCTTCGAGGGCCGCGATCGGATTCACTTCGGTGACGATGATCTGTGCGCCCAGGCCCCGGCCACGGTTGGCCACGCCCTTGCCGCACCAGCCGTAACCGGCCACCACGATCTTGCGGCCGGCCAGCAACTGGTTCGTCGCACGGATAATGCCATCAATGGTACTTTGGCCAGTGCCGTAGCGGTTGTCGAAGAGGTGCTTGGTAGCCGCGTCGTTGACGGCGATCACCGGGAACTTCAAGACGCCATCCTTCTCCATCGCCCGCAGGCGGATGACACCGGTAGTCGTCTCTTCCATCGAGCCGATGACCCTGGAGAAGCAGTTGGCCCGGTCGGCCGGGTTGATCTTGGATGCCCAGGCGCGAACTTGAGCGTGAACGTCGTCAAGTCGATTCAACGTGACGAACACCATCGAGCTGACCAGGTCGGCACCGTCGTCCATCGTCACGTGTGGCTCATGCGCGAGCGCCTGTGCGACGTGCTTGTAATAGGTGTCGGTGTCTTCGCCGTGAATGGCACACACGGTAATGCCGAAGTCATGCACAAGACTGGCTGCCGCATCGTCTTGGGTAGACAACGGGTTGGACGCGATCAATACTAGGTCGGCACCACCGGCCTTGA
The DNA here is from genome assembly GCA_031362705.1 of Gemmataceae bacterium. GTDB lineage: Bacteria > Planctomycetota > Planctomycetia > Gemmatales > Gemmataceae > JAIBBI01. The sequence goes on from JANLTA010000077.1 coordinate 11,749, forward strand.
GCGTGCGGGCCAAGTTGGCCGTCTCGGCGGTGACGTGCAGGCACGCCGCCATCTTCATCCCGGCGAGTGGCTTTTCCTTTTCAAATCGGGCACGGATCGCGGCCAACACCGGCATATCGCGGTCGGCCCACATAATTCGCTTTTTGCCGCCGGGTGCCAGCTTGGCGTCTTTGATATCGCTTGTCGTCGTTTGCGCGGTCGTCGGTGGTGCAGCGGTCGCAGTCGCCATTCTAGCCCCTCAATAACGGTGATTCGTGGATACTTCTTTACCGCGATATTCTAGGGAAAACGCTAAGAAACGTCCGGTTGGCCAGCACTGATGGCTGCCAACGCATTAACGGCGTCGCGCGTCGCCTTAACATCATGCGTCCGCACGATTTGCACGGCCTTCGTCGCAATCCCATGGCACGCGACCGCCAACCCGGCGATCATGCGGTCCTGAGGTTCACGCTCCTTGCCAAGAAACCCCTTGCGCGACACGCCGAGGCACATTGGCCGGCCAAATCTCCGATACTGTGCGAGCCCAGCAAGCAACTGCCAATTGTGGGCCGACTTCTTGCCAAAACCGATGCCGGGGTCCAACGCGATGTGTTCCAGTTCAATCCCGGCGTTAACCAATGACTTCAGCCGCTCATTAAAGTAATCGCCGACTTCAGCAACGACATCCACATAATGCGGCGACTCCTGCATCGTCACCGGCGTGCCGGCCATGTGCATCACGATGGCCGCCGCTTTGGTATCACGGACCAATTCCACCATGGCCGGGTCGCGCAAGCCCGACACGTCATTGACAATCTCGGCGCCCGCATCAAGACATGCGCGGGCGACAGTGGGCTTCATCGTGTCAATCGATACGGGCAGCGCTTGTTGCTTCGCTAAAGCGGCGACAACTGCCACCACACGCCGCAGTTCCTCATCCTCCGGCACCGGGGTCGCCCCCGGCCGGGTCGATTCGCCACCAATATCAAGAATGTCCGCCCCGTCGGCAACCAATCGATGTGCATGTTCAATTGCCGCGTCGGTCTGGTTCCAGCGCCCGCCATCCGAAAAACTATCTGGCGTGACGTTAACAATGCCCATGACCATCGGGCGGCCGAAAGCAAACTTGCGTCGTGACGATTGCCATCTCATTTCAACTCGTACTCGGCGCAAATCCGCGGCGCATCGTGTTTTCGGTAATCGTCCGTGGCACCATGAATTGCAGAAGATAATCCGGCCCACCCGCTTTGGTGCCGCCGCCACTGAGCTTGAAACCGCCGAACGGTTGTCGGCAGACGTAGGCACCTGTGGATTTGCGATTGATGTACAAGTTGCCGACGCGGAATCGCCGCTTGGCCATGTCGATATTGGCAGGTGATCGCGAAAACACAGCCCCGGTCAGGGCATAGTTCACGCCATTGACGATGTTGATCGCGTCTTCGAAGTCTTTTGCCTTGATCACGGCGACCACTGGACCAAAAATCTCTTCCTGCGCGATGACTGCGTTGCGATCCACATCAGTGAAGACGTGCGGGGCCACGTACGTGCCCTGATCTTTGAGCGGGCCTACATCCCCGGCAAAGGCCAGCTTGGCTTCCTTCTTGCCTTTCTCCACATAATCGAAAATGCGCTTGCGTGAGTCTTCGTCTATGACCGGGCCGATGTTGCAGGTTGGATCATCTGCGGCGGCAATCTTAAGACTCTTAGTCGCTTCGATGAGTCGATGCACGAAAGTGTCGTAGACCTTTTCATGTACGACAGCCCGCGAAGTCGCGGAGCACTTCTGGCCCGTGTAACCGAAGGCACCTTCAACCACTCCTTTCACAGCCTCGTCCAGGTCGGCATCAGAATCGACGATGGTGGCGTTTTTGCCGCCCATCTCGGCGATGACTTTCTTGATGTGGTCCTGACCCACCGGAGTTTTGGCAGCCTGGGCATTGATCAGCGTGCCCACGGCTTGCGAGCCAGTAAACACGATGACGGCCACGTCCGGATGTTCGACGAGGGTCGGACCGACCTCTTCGCCAATGCCAGGAAGGTAGTTGCAAACGCCAGGTGGCAGGCCCACTTCGTTCAGCAGTTCCTGCACTTTGGCGGCGATGACAACTGATTGCTCCGATGGTTTCAAAATCACCGTGTTGCCGGCGACGATGGCCGCGGCGGCCATGCCTGTGAGTATGGCCAACGGGAAGTTCCAGGGCGCGATCACGACAGTGACGCCACGCGCGTCATAGACATAGTCATTGGCTTCGCCGGCGATTTCGCGCCGCTGCCATTGGGATAGCCGCAACATTTCCTTGGCGTAGTATTCGAAGAAATCAATGCACTCGCCGACCTCGCCATCCGCTTCGCGCCAGTTCTTGCCGCTTTCCAAAGTGACCCAGGCACAAAACTCGAAGTGCCGCGACCGCATGACATTGGCGGCCTTGAACAAGTACTCGGCACGCTTGGCGGGATCCACGTCGCGCCAAGTGTCGAAGGCTTTCTTGGCGGCTTCAATGGTTTGTTTCGCTTGTTCCGCAGTCGCCTGGCCGGCCTTGCCAATAATTTGGTTAGTCCGCGAAGGATTGACCGACGTGATCCAGTCTTTGGTTTCAACACGCTTGCCGGCGACAACCAGCGGATACGATTTCCCAAGTTGCGCTTCCACCGCTTTGAGGCCGGCCAGCATAGCGTGGCGTTTTGTTTCATCCGAGAAATCGACGAGCGGCTCGTTGACAAAATCGGGCTGGATCAACGCGGAATTATTCTTGTGCTCAGTTGCTTTGGTTGTGGGGTTCACGAGTAGTTGATCCTCAGGCGTTTGATCGGTGAAGCTGGCCCGCAAGAACGATTCGTTGGACGTGTTTTCCAAAAGCCGGCGCACAA
>JANLTA010000141.1:0-2391 GCA_031362705.1 Gemmataceae bacterium
CTTAGGACTGCATCTTCTGTTGTCAGGTGGCGGCGAAGCGCCCGGTTTTGTGTTTGGCATTTCCGCATGGTTGTGGTTCACGGTGCTCTTCGCCAATTTTGCTGAAGCGATGGCAGAGGGACGCGGGAAGGCACAGGCCGACTCGCTGCGTCTGGCACGCCGGGAGGTAAACGCCAAAAAGCTGCATCAACCGCGCTATGGAGCGTCCCATCAACTTGTCGCGGCATCGACATTGCGAAAAGACGATACGGTCCTGGTCGAAGCCGGCGACTCGATTCCCGGTGATGGCGAAGTCATCGAAGGCGTCGCCTCTGTCGATGAAAGCGCGATTACCGGCGAGAGCGCTCCGGTGATTCGGGAAAGCGGTGGCGATCGCAGTGGCGTCACTGGCGGCACCCGTGTACTTTCCGACTGGCTTGTCGTCCGCATTATCGCCAACCCCGGCGAGACGTTTTTAGATCGCATGATCGCGCTGGTCGAAGGAGCCAAGCGGCAGAAGACACCGAACGAGATCGCACTTGATATTCTGCTCGCTGCCATGACCATTATCTTCCTCACGGTGTGCGTGACGCTTCTGCCGTTTTCAAAGTACAGCGTTCAAGCGGCCGGTCATGGCACGGCGATTACCGTGACGGTGCTGGTAGCGTTGCTGGTTTGCCTGATCCCCACCACCATCGGTGGTTTGTTGTCGGCCATCGGCATCGCGGGAATGGACCGAATGATCCAGGCCAATGTCATTGCCACGTCCGGGCGAGCGGTCGAAGCGGCCGGCGATGTTGACGTCCTTCTATTGGACAAGACTGGCACCATCACATTGGGCAATCGCCAAGCGGTCGAATTTATCCCGGCGCACGGTGTGGAACTGCCGGCACTTGCTGATGCAGCACAGCTCGCCTCATTGGCTGATGAAACACCGGAAGGTCGCAGTATCGTCGTGCTTGCAAAAGAGAAATATGGCCTGCGTGGTCGCAACATTCAGGATTTGCACGCGTCCTTTATCCCGTTCTCGGCGCAAACTCGTTTGAGTGGCGTCGATCTGAATGGCCGAGCGATTCGTAAAGGAGCAGCCGAGTCCATCGAGAAGTTTGTGCAGGACCAGGGTGGCGAGGTGCCACCGGACCTCAAGCAAGCCGTCATGGATATTTCTAAGCGCGGCGGCACGCCGCTTGTTGTTGCGGACGGGTCCAGAGCGCTCGGCGTCATTTATCTCAAAGACATCGTAAAGGGCGGAATCAAAGAGCGATTCATCGAGCTCCGTAGCATGGGCATAAAGACTGTGATGATCACGGGTGACAACCCATTGACCGCGGCTGCGATTGCTGCCGAGGCAGGCGTCGATGATTTCCTTGCCCAGGCGACGCCCGAAGCCAAGTTGAAAATGATTCGCGACTATCAAGCCGGCGGACGGCTGGTCGCTATGACCGGCGACGGCACTAACGATTCTCCCGCGTTGGCGCAAGCCGACGTTGCCGTGGCCATGAACTCCGGCACGCAGGCGGCCAAAGAAGCCGGGAACATGGTCGATCTCGATTCGAATCCGACCAAGTTGATCGAGATCGTCGAGATAGGCAAGCAACTTTTGATCACGCGCGGTGCATTGACGACGTTCAGTCTGGCAAACGACGTCGCCAAGTACTTCGCTATCATCCCGGCCGCATTCGCCACTACGTACCCTGTGTTGGACAAGCTCAACGTCATGCGACTGGCCACGCCGTCCAGCGCCATCCTGTCGGCGGTCATCTTCAATGCACTGATCATCGTGGCCCTGATTCCATTGGCATTGCGCGGCGTCAAGTATCGTCCAGTAGGTGCCGCACGATTGCTGAGGGACAACTTGCTGATCTATGGTCTTGGTGGACTTGTCGTACCCTTTGTCGGCATCAAGTTGATCGACGTATTCATATCAGCCCTTGGCTTGGCGCAAGGGGAGGGACCGTGATAGCGCTATTGCGATCGGCCTTAATGATCTTCGTGCTCCTAACGGCGTTAACCGGCGTCATCTATCCGGTTATCGTGACCGTCGTGGCCCAAGTCGCGTTCCCGTATCGTGCGAATGGGAGCGTCTTGGTTCACGAAGGCAAACCAGTTGGCTCCGAGTTGATCGGGCAGCATTTTGACGACACACGCTATTTTTGGGGCCGGCCGTCGGCGATAACGCCGCCGTACGATGCGGCTTCCTCAACTGGTTCCAACCTCGGTCCAACCAATCCTGACTTCACCAAGGCGGTCAAGGAGCGGGTCGATGCACTTCGCAAGGCACACCCGGATCAGACGATGCCGGTACCAGTCGATCTCGTGACGACGTCGGCTAGCGGCTTGGACACGCACATTAGCCCCGCAGCGGTGGAGTATCAAGCGACGCGAGTTGCCAATGCTCGAGGATTGAATGTG
>JANLTA010000147.1:0-3866 GCA_031362705.1 Gemmataceae bacterium
GAAGAAAACCAAACTGCGACACTACCCGCCGGTTCGCAAGTTGGTATTACTTCGGTCGGCCGACAAAATATGCGAAAGCAGTTTCGCCGATTGACAACAGCAACAACAGCCACAACAGTTTGGGTGTCCATTCCAGTTTGGAGCGTTCGCCACCCTGGAACGCGCTGAGATCGTCGGTGATCTGCAAATGCACCGGCGCGAAGCCGAGCCGTTCATTGATGCGCTCGGCGGTCAACAGTTCAGGGTTGATCGCTTCATCTTGATCGAAAGTCACGGCAAACGGTGCGCCGGCCGTGTCGGAGGCATCGCCGGGTTGGAGTCGATAAAGGCCAGCCAGCGGCGTGTCGGCCGCGCTGATGCGCGGGCGACCTTGCACAGGCTCGGGCAAGCCTAGGCGGACGCGCTGCCCGTCGGGTCGAACCATGACATAGGCACGCTCGGCATCGGTGGCAGGCACGTTCCACTTGATGCCCGTCCGCGCAGTCGCATTGTGTGAATCCGCTTCGGCCAGCAACAAATGCGCGAGCAAGGCATCCACGAGCGGAACATACGCATTGACCCACAATGGCATGTCGGTCCAACTGACGTCGGCGGATGTCGTCAACATAGCCACCGTGCCCGCGCCGACTGAACGTGACGCCAACAATGGTTTACCATCGCTGGCCCGCAGCAGCACACGTGTCGGTCCGCGGCCATCCTCGCTGGGCAACTCTGTGCTATCGATCAATCGGCGCGTCTTTACCTGGCTAAATGTCTGGTACGTTTCATCATCGCGGAACTTGGCAAATGCCGGATCGGTAAGACTGTTTCGGTCCATGCCGACTTCCGCTTGTTCCGTATACGTGTGAATCGAGGTCGGGCGCAATGGCAAGAGCGGAAAACGGTCGAGCAGCACCCTGGCATAAGCCTCGGGTTTCACGCGGTCGCCGACAAAGACGATCAGCGTTTTGCCCTCGCGGACAAAGCGATCCAGCCCGGAGACAAACTCCGGCGGAATTGCTTCGCCAGGCTTTGCATTGTCGCGCTCGACGGCGACATTCACCACGATACACATATCGTGATCCATCAACATTTGCGGCGACACCCGTGCCGGTGACACCACGTGCGGTTGCAAGTAGTACTTGGATCTATCGGTGTCTTTTACGGGCAACAGCGCATGCAACAGGAAAAAAGTGCTGGCTTTCTCCGGTTCTCGCTCATTGGGCGAACCATCAACGACCAGAACCCGCACCCGATCACGCACGCGCACCACGCGGTCGCAACGGTCATCGGCCGCCAAGTCATCGGATTGCACGCGCGCGGTCACGGTGTGCAGACCGGGTTCACTCCATCGAGCGGTCAGCGAAATGGCCCGTGTTTCGCCGGGGTCCAGTCGTGCCAAGGGCTGCGTCTCACGCCGGCGATCATCGCCATCGGGTACGAGCGACACCGTAAGGTCGCGCAGTACGTCCCGGCCCGTATTCTTCACCAGCACTGAGAAACCGACCCGCTCACCAGTGTGCGGCAATCCGGTTTGTGGCGAAACACCGACCAGCGTCGCGTTGCGGACCAACTCTTTGCCGCAATGACACATATATATCGAAGCCATCTGCCGACATGCTCGCGCTGCTTCCGCCACGGCCGCTGATTGTTGATCGAACGCCCGCGATTGGGCATCCGTCAGCACGTACAGCTCACGCTGCGGCGACGAACCGCGGCGCAACGCCTCGGCCGCATCACGCAATCCTGGAGCCAAATCGCTGCCGCGTGCCGTCACATTGATGCCATCAACCAGAGACTGCGCGGAGTCAAGATCGGATGACCGCCTTGGGCCAAGAAGATTCGCGCGATCCGAGCAGGCGATGAGTTGCACCGTCGAGTTGGCCGGCAGGTGAGTGATAATGGCTTTGGCCGCGGCCTTCGCGCGGTCGAGCCGAGTCATCACGCTATCCCTGGCGTCCATGCTCAGTGACGTATCGAATAGTAACACCGCATCCACGGCATCGCTGCCCGTCGTTCCTAGAATTGCGCGAGTCGTCGGTCGTGCTAGGGCCAGGGCCAGCACCAACAACATCAACATGCGCAGCAATAGCAGCAGCAACTCCTGAAAGCGCAGCCGCCGGCTGGTTTGTTCGATGGACTGCCGCAGAAAGCTCATCGCTGCCCAGTAGACAGTGCGATGCCTGGCGCGAAAGAACAAGTGAATGACGACCGGAACCCCGGCCGCCAAACCGCCCCACAACAGATACGGCGTGAGAAACGACATACCTTAGCATGATAGGGCCGGATCCGCGTTGCAAATAGAGTTGTGGCCGATGTCGGTGGGTCGGTACATTAACTAGCACTAGGCCGGGTAGAGTCTCAATTTGACACGACGTGAGAAATCGACGTGCGTGAAATGAATCCGTCTTCTTCGTGCTTCACTTTGTGCCCTCTGTGTCTTTGTGGTGAGGTCTTAAGACCAACCACAAAGACACAGAGGGCACAAAGGAAGCACGAAGAAAACCAAACTGCGACACTAACTCACGGCCGGTCACGATCAATGATGCAAATAATCACTCATTTTAGCGTTCTGTTGTTGCTTGTGTTCGCACCGGATATTCATGCGCGTGACGCCGGTAAGGATTTCTTTGAGAACAAGATTCGGCCCGTGCTGGTGGAGCATTGCTATTCTTGCCATTCCACGAATGCCAAGTCGAAAGCCAGTCTCGCGCTCGACACGAAAGTCGGCGTCTTGGAAGGCGGCGACTCCGGACCGGCACTGGTACCAGGTAAACCCAGTGAGAGCCTGCTGCTGACCGCCGTGAAATATGCCGGGGAAACGAAGATGCCGCCGGCTGGCAAGTTACCGGACGCGGTGATCGCGGACCTGGAAAAGTGGATCGCGATGGGTGCCCCGGACCCGCGCGTCGCCAGCAAGGCAATCACGATTGATGAAGCGCGGAAGCGGTGGGCGTATCAGCCATTGAAATCGGGTGTCGGGGATCGGGGGTCGGGGGTCGGGAAGAGTGTTGATGAATGGATCAATACTCAGTTGGCGGGGAAGAAGCTGACTTTATCGCCGGCTGCGGATGCGCGGACGTTGGTGCGACGGTTGTATCTCGATCTGTTGGGGTTGCCGCCGACGCCGGAGCAGGTCGCGGCGTTTGTTGGCGATTCATCCGCGAGTGCTTACGAGAAACTGGTCGATCAGTTGCTGGCCAATCCTCAATTCGGCGAGCGCTGGGCGCGGCACTGGCTTGATGTCGCGCGGTATGCCGAAAGTTCCGGCTATGAGCACGACAACGATCGGCCCCATGCTTATCAGTACCGCGACTTCGTCATTCAGGCATTCAATCGCGACTTGCCGTTTGACAAGTTTGTGCAATGGCAGATCGCCGGCGATGAGCTTGCGCCCAATGAGCCGCTGGCCTTGAAGGCAACTGGCTTCCTCGCGGCCGGGCTGATGAATGGCCAAGTCACGGAGAGAGAAGTCGAGAAGGAACGCTACGAAGTTCTCGACGACTGGGTCGGCACCATTGGCACCGCGTTCCTCGGACTGACAATCGGTTGTGCGCGTTGCCACGATCATAAGTTCGACCCGATTCGCGCCGAAGATTACTACCGTATGGCCGCGCATTTCAAGTCGGCGGTGCGTGTGAATCTGAACGTGCCGCACGATCCTGCCGCAGCCAAGCACAAGATCCGGGAACACCAACGACATATTGCCTCGTTGGAAGAAGCCGTGCGCAACTTCGAGACAGCGAAAGCGCCTGAACCGGCGGAGGCGTGGCGCACAAGTTCACCGACGCCGCCGGTCGCGCCTTGGCTCGTCATGACTGCTGATGACACGCAAAAGGGCAAGACCCGCCGGGGCTTGGAGTCGGATTTCGATCTCACATCGCAGC
>JANLTA010000168.1:0-5852 GCA_031362705.1 Gemmataceae bacterium
GGATTGCGGCGACCGCGGTGGGACTTCGGAAAACTTGCGACAAATCCTGCCGCGTTTCAACTACTCATCGACCACCACTACCGGTACTACAAGTTCTACGGCTTATGTGGAGTTCCGCATAAGCCGTATTATGCCGACCACCGAATAATGCGGAGGCTTGGCACCAACACAGATAATGAGCCGAGTGTTACGTCGATTCGGGACGGTCGGTGAATTTCTTGTTCGGCATAAATCTCTGATGCTCTCACCGACGTCTTTGTCAGAAGGGAGAGCACCAATGGTCGACTCGCTGTTTCGGCGACCGTATTTCTTGAAGCGGTTGCGTAGCAATCCGCTTGGTCGCCTGACCGAACAGTACGTCCATCACTTTCGCGGGCTGGGCTATTCCTGGTTGACGATTCGTGGCCACGTGCAGAGTCTGGAGCATTTCGGTTCTTGGCTTCGTGCAAAGGGACTCGGCTCACAAGCTGTGAGAAGCGATCTCGTCCGGTCGTTCATTCGAGATCATCTTCCGAATTGTCATTGCCGTCCCCCGGCCCCCGTTTCTCTTGGGCAAGTGCGCCCAGCATTGAATCATCTGTTGCGGCTACTTCGGCAACAAGGTGCGCTGATCGAAATCGAAAACCGCAGACCAATTGACGCAGTGGTCGAACAGTACGGCATCCACCTTTGCAGAGTTTGTGGTTTATCAGACGCGACATGTGAATTCCGTATCAAGTACGCTCGCGATTTTCTGTCAAAGAGATTCGGCCAAAACGATCCGCGATGGTCGGTCCTGCGGCCTGCCGACGTTCACTCATACGTGACCAACTACTCACGACGCTATGGGACGGCGTCGATACAAGTGGTTGCCAGTTCGCTGCGTTCTCTTCTGCGTTACCTTCAATACCGCGGATGGTGCGAAGCGTCTCTCGTCGCTGCCGTGCCCCGCATCGCCAATTGGAAGCTGGCCAGCCTGCCCAAGGCACTAACCGACAACCAGCTTCGCGAATTCCTTGCGACCTTTGACCGGTGCACAGCTTCTGGTCGCCGAGACCGGGCAATGGCTTTGTGCCAAATCGTCTTGGGGCTGCGGGTCAGTGAAGTTGCCAATTTGCGGTTGGAGGATATTGACTGGCGGAACGGCATCGTGCGCATCGCACACGGCAAAGGAATGCGAGCTCGGGAGTTGCCGTTGCCGTCACGTGTTGGCCAAGCCCTTCAGCAATATCTCCGTAACGGCCGCCCGTCGGGTCGCTGCCGCAACGTGTTTGTCCGACATAAGGGAGCCTTCGGCGCTCCCGTCACGACGGCCTTGATTCGAGGAAAGATGCGTTTGGCCTACGCCAAGGTGCCAGGGTGCAGTCATCTGGGCGGGACACATGTGCTACGGCACACCGCAGCAACACGAATGCTGCAACGCGGCGCCAGTTTGAAGGAAATCGCCGACGTACTCGGTCACCGGTCTCTTAACACGACGGCGATTTATGCCAAAGTCGATTTACCCCGATTGACCGAGGTGGCGCTTCCTTGGCTGGCGGAGCAGCCATGAGATGCTCTACAAGAATGATCCATTGGGCTAAGCAGTACCTCGCCTACCGCCGGAATCTGGGCTTCCGGTTGAACGATGCCGGGCAGCTCTTGGAACGATTTGCCCAATACGCGGACCAAACGGGCCATCGCGGTCCGGTGACGATCGAGTTGGCCGTTCGCTGGGCGCGGCTACCACGGGATGCGTCACCCGTTTACTGGGCACGACGGCTGGACATTGTTCGTAGCTTCGCCAAGTATCGTGCCATCTTCGATCCAGCTACCGAGATTCCACCGCGCGGTACTCTCGGCCCTGCCTATCGCCGAATCACTCCCCACATTTACTCCGACACCGAGTTGGCCGCATTGTTGGTTGCAGCGAGCCGACTGCCACCCCTTAACGGACTGCGGCCCCATACCTACGTCACGCTTTTCGGCCTGCTCGCCAGCACTGGCCTGCGTCTTTCGGAAGCACTTCAACTGAACCGAAGCGATTTCGATGCGGAGCGCGGAGTGCTGACCATTCGCCTGACCAAGTTCCGCAAGTCGCGTCTCGTGCCATTGCACTCGTCCACCTGCGAAGCTCTGCACCGATATGCTCGCCAACGGGACAACCGTCATCGGTTTCTCACCACCGATGCCTTTTTCATCACCTGTCGAGTAACACGGCTTTGTCGCGCAACCGCCCAGGGCACCTTTGGAAACTTGCGGGACCAACTCGGCTGGGCATCGCGAAACGGCGGCCGCCCGCCACGGATTCATGACCTGCGGCACACGTTCGCTTGTCGGCGCCTCCTGCTTTGGTATCAGCAGGGCGTCGACGTCGATCACGCCATAGCCGCACTTTCAACCTACCTGGGCCACGCATCGGTGAGCAACACCTACTGGTATCTGACCGGCGTTCCTGAACTGCTTGAGTTAGCCACCGTGCGATTTGAACGATTCGCAGCACCAACGGCCGGGGATCAATCATGAAGGGATCACCATCCGCACCAAGATTCTCGGTTTTGGTTCAGGACTTCTTTTGCCAGCGCCTCATCCAGCAACAGAACGCCAGCGCGCAAACAGTGGCATCGTACCGGGATGCCATTCGGCTCTTGTTCGGCTACTTGGAGCAGAGCCGCAAAAAACCGCCGGTCACGCTCACGCTTGCCGACTTAGACGCGCCGACGATAGCGGCATTTCTGGATCATTTAGAGAAGAAGCGGCACAACAGCATTCGCACTCGCAACGTCCGATTCGCAGCATTGCGAGCCTTCCTGAAGTATGTCGCCTCGCGCGACCCGGCGTCGTTGCCCATCATCCAGCGCGTCCTCGCCATCCCCATGAAGCGATTCCCGCGGTCAGTCTTGGGCTATTTGTCGCGCGACGAAGTAGCCGCCCTGCTCGAAGCCCCCATCGGTTCGACGTGGAGCGGACATCGGGATCGCGTTCTCTTTGCGGTGCTCTACAACACCGGCGCTCGCGTCTCCGAGGCGACAGCACTACGCCGGCAAGACCTCGCACTGGAGGCAGCGCGAAATGTCCGCATAAACGGGAAGGGCCGCAAGCAACGAGTGGTCCCTTTGTGGCAAAGCACGGCGAGACGCCTGCACGAATGGCTGCCTCGGATCGACGCTGCGCCAGAATCGTATGTCTTCCCGAACCGGGATGGACGACTGATGTCGCGATCAGGTGTGGAAAAACGGTTGCAGCAAGCTGTTGGTCGAGCCGCCGACCAGTGTCCGACTCTCCGGAAGAAGCGGATTACGCCACACACGTTGCGGCACACGACGGCCATGCACCTATTGCAGTCCGGAGTGGACATCACGGTCATCGCCCTGTGGCTCGGCCATGAAAGCATTGAGACGACGCATCAATACGTGGAAGCGAATCTGGCCATGAAGGATCAAGCCCTTGCAAAAGTCGAGGAGATCCCAACGAAACGTGGTCGTTACCGGCCCAACGACAAACTTCTTCAGTTTTTGGATGGCCTTTGAGCGGCATAATTATGCGGACCTGACTGGTCATTCACTATTCCACTGAATAGTGTATTAATAGTGGTTTAGCCACGGGAGTAGGGCAATGAAGAAGCATGATCGAACACGCGCCGGTTGTTGCCCGCAACCGGCACTCAGGAATCGACCGCTGATGTCGCCGATTCAGGCGGGTGGACTTGCCGCCGTCTTCAAGGTGCTCGCCAACGACACGCGACTTCGATTGCTGCACACCTTGGTGCGTGCCGACGAGCTTTGCGTCACGGATTTGGCCGCGTCGTTAGGGATGAAGGCCCAAGCCGTTTCGAACCAGCTACAGCGACTATCCGACCTCGGCATCATCGCCTCGCGGCGCGACGGAAACAACATTCATTACCGACTCGTAGATCGTTGCGTGAAAGGGCTGCTTGAACAGGGGTGGTGCCTGATGGACGAAGTCGGAGCCCGCGGCCGATCCAACAGTGTCCTTGGAGGATGTTGTGAGGACTGAACGGAGGCGAGCGTTCGCCGCCGAGACGTTTGGCACCTTCTGCCTAGTTTTCGCCGGGACTGGGGCCATTGTCGTGAACGACGAGTGCGGCCGAGCCGTAACACACGTCGGGATCGCATTGACCTTCGGCCTTATTGTTCTCGCAATGATCTATGCGTTGGGCGACGTCTCCGGGTGTCATCTCAATCCCGCCGTGACGCTCGGCTTCTGGGCTTCCCATCGTTTCGAGGCTGGTCGGGTCCTTCCCTACATTGCTTCACAAATCGCCGGCGCCGTCATCGCCAGTCTCGTGTTGCGGGCGCTCTTTCCGACACACATTACGCTCGGCGCGACGATGCCAAGCGGGTCAGCCGTCCAGTCGTGGATCATGGAGTTCATAATGACGTGGATGCTCATGGTCGTCATTCTCGGTGTTTCGACGGGATCCAAAGAAAAGGGCGTGCTTGCTGGCGTTGCCGTCGGCTCGGTTATCGGGTTGGAAGCATTGTTTGCAGGACCGGTGTCCGGGGCGTCGATGAATCCCGCGCGATCGCTAGCGCCGGCGCTCGTTACGATCCGCGTGGACCATCTGTGGATTTACCTGACGGCTCCGATTCTCGGAGCGATTGCCGGCGTCGCGACTTCTGGGCTGATTCACGGCCGTAAGTCACACGAGGATGCCACATGACGCCAAAAAAACGCATTCTCTTCGTGTGCGTAGAAAACGCGAACCGCAGTCAGATGGCCGAAGCCTTCGCCCGCATGCACGGGGGCAACGAAGTCGAGGCGGCGAGCGCCGGTTCGCGCCCGTCCGGTCGCATCAACCCACGGGCAGTCGAGTTCATGCGAGAGGTTGGCTACGATCTCTCCACCCACATGTCGAAGTCCCTCGACGAATTCAATCACCGCGACATCGACGTTGCGGTCACGATGGGCTGCGGCGATGAGTGCCCACTGGTCAAGGCTCGTCGCCGCGAGGAATGGCAAATCCCCGATCCAAAGGACATGCCAACCGACGAGTATCGCGGTGTACGCGACCTTATCGAACGCAAAGTGAAGGACTTGCTCGCGCGTCTGTGAGCAACGAACATCAACCAAACGGGAGCAGCAAGATGTCGACTGACATTCAGGCGGTTGTGAAAACAAAATACGGTGAAATTGCCACGGCCGGACTGTCGAGCGCCAATGATGGTGTGCGAGCAGTCGCGGAGGCCTTCGGTTACTCAAAAGCGGACCTCGCGTCGATTCCGGCTGAAGCGAACATGGGTCTGTCCTGCGGAAACCCGACCGCCACGGCCAACCTGCGGCCCGGCGAAGTCGTCGTTGACCTTGGGTGCGGGGGCGGGCTTGACGTGTTGCTCGCCGCCAAAAAGGTCGGGCCGACCGGGAAGGCCATCGGCATCGACATGACGCCGCAGATGCTGGATCTCGCCCGCCGCAACGCCATCAAGGCTGGTGCCACCAACGTCGAGTTCCACTATGCGACGATCGACCGGCTCCCACTTCCAGACGCGTCCGTAGATTGCGTGATTTCGAATTGCGTGATCAATCTGGCCCCGGACAAGGCGGCCGTGTTCCGCGAAATCGCGCGCGTCTTGAAGCCGGGCGGCCGGCTCGCCGTGAGCGACATCGCGTTGAAGCAACCGCTACCGCCGGAAGTCGCTACCGATCTCATGGCCTACGTCGGCTGTATCGCAGGAGCAATCTCGATCACCGACTACCGAAGCGGTTTGGCCGAGGCTGGCTTTACTCATGTCGAGGTTGTCGATACGCGTGCTGACCTCAACGCCTACAAAAAGGTCAACGATCAGGCGGGTTGCTGCTCGACTGCTCCGGCGAGAGACTGCTGCGAATCAACTTCAATCGCCGCTACCTGTTGCGGCACGTCAACCACGGCC
>JANLTA010000243.1:0-13584 GCA_031362705.1 Gemmataceae bacterium
GCCGCGCTCGAATACGGTGGCCGAGTTGACTTGGCGCGACCGCACGCTTGGCCGAGCCGAGATCACAATTCTCTCGAATGAGTCGTTTGTTCAATCGCGGACGCTGCAACTGCCCACGCTGCACGTCCGCATCGGCGACGAGTGTGTGGCGGCGCAGACCTTCATCGCATCGCAATGTTCGGGATTATCAATTGCCGGCTTGTTGACTGCGACGACCAGCCTGGCACCAATTGTCGAACTTGGAATGACCGTGGAAGTACGCGGCGAACACGGCGAAGTCATGGCCAGCGTGCCGGTGCCGCTGACTGGCTCGCAACTGTCCGGCCGGCAGGCATTGGTCGCGGCCGCCCCACGCAAGTTGCCGAAAAAATCGGGTACATGGACCGTGCGCTGGCTAGTTGCCGGCCGCGAGTTGGCAGTGAGCCGTGCTAGGGCCCTCAGCCCCGCGATTGCACGGCGATCATTGCGCATGGTCGGCACCCGCTTCGCGGTGCGATCGGACACGGGGGTATCGTTGCAACGCCAAGCACCCGCGCCGGCCGAAAGTGTGTTGGTCGGCCCATGTTTCCTGGTCGCCAGCAGTGAGCCGGGCATGGCGGCATCGCTGGAGTTTGAGGTATCACCCATCGGACCAGGCGAACGGTGGACCCAGCACGTTTTGATCACCGATGGCCCCACGCCAGTGATTCCAGGCTTGATCCCTGCAGCGAATCTGGCCGACATCACGGGATTTGAGCTACGCCTTCGTGGCCGCCTGCTTGGCATGCTTCCACTACATCCGATGCCCAACGCCAAACTCACCGCCGAAGGTGGCTTCATGCCGCCGCCGGATTTCTCGTGGTCTCCCGCCGCTGAAGAAGAGCTGGGTGAGCGATTAACGAAGCTGATGGGTGGATGAATCACGGCAGGCGATTGACACGGATATGCTGGCCGGCCATGTCGCCAGCGCCAGCAATGGCGGCGTGGATACGGGCGGCAAGGGCGGGGATGTCATCGTCTCGCGTGCAACTGACAATTCCTGAATGTGCTGCCACAGCACGATGTAGTTTCTCGAAGTGCCAACGATTGAATGTGACCACAACGCGATTGTCCGCCGTCGCGTCTGTCAGAACTTGTGCGTCGCTTCCCTGACGACGGTCCGATTGCCGAACCGTCAATACGTCATGGCCGGCATTCTCCAAATAAGGAGTCAAGCGATCATCGTAGTCTTCATCTCCATAAATGCGGGCCATCGCGCATTATGCCCCGGCGTTGAGCCTGATCGCCAAGTCGATTTCATCCGGATGTTCGTCGGCGTAACGCCAAGCCTCGTCCAGGTCTTCTTGAGAAAGGTCAGAATTGCCTTCCAGCATCCACTGGTCGGACTTTCCCATTCGATGCCACTCCACCAGCCCCCAGACGGCAATGCGGCTATCACGGACACATGCATCACCCCCGCACCGGCCGGGCTTCTTACTAATCCATGTTGTACTCGTCGCTGTTGTCATTATTGGCTTCCTCTGACGTCATCATCATACACCAATCTGGCCCATTCAATCAATGACGACGGGGCCAGCCAATTTATTCCGCCATCATTTCCGCAGTCAGGTCGGCATCGGTGAAGACTTGTTGCACGTCGTCGTGATCGTCAAGAGCGTCGATCATTTTGGCGATTTTTTTGCCCGTTTCGACATCCACCTCTTTCGGCATCTTGGCAAGTTGCGCGATCTGCGAATGGGCGATGGCCACGCTGGCTTTTTCGAGACCCTCTTTGACTTGGATGTACGAAGCGGCGTCGCAGGTGATCTCGAAGCCTTCGTCGGTTTTCTGCAAGTCATCGGCTCCGGCATCAAGAGCGATGCCCATCAAGGTGTCTTCATCCAACGTGGTGGCAGTCACGCTGAAAAGACCCTTGCGCTCGAATAAGAACCCTACGTTGCCTGCCGAACCCATTTTGCCCCCGGCGCGGTCCATGATCTTGCGAACCTCGCCGGAGGTGCGGTTGCGGTTGTCGGTCATCACTTCGATCAACACAGCCGACCCGCCGGGACCGAAGCCTTCGTACATCAATTCTTCGAGAACCTCGGTGCCGGCTTCACCGGTGCCGCGCTTGATGGCCCGTTCGATGTTGTCTTTGGGCATGGACACGTCGCGGGCTTTGTCGATGGCATAGCGGAGCTTGAGGTTGGTGATCGGGTCGCCACCGCCGCTGCGGGCCGCGATGATGATGTAGCGCGACAGCTTGCTCCACAGCTTGCCGCGCTTGGCGTCGATCACGGCTTTCTTGCCGGCGATATTTGCGTAATGAGAATGCCCTGCCATCGAGTCTCTCCAAGGTCACGTTGCTCAAGCCAGTGGCTCTGATAAGGACATGATAAGGATGAATGCGGAAGGATGAAGGATGATTCGAAAAGGGCGACAGAAAAACGACCTTCGGCGGCACCTCAGTTTAGACTCTTGCTAGCGCTGGCGAGTTTACGTTTCAGCAGGGCCGGGCGTGGATCGTCGCGACGGGTGCGACTCTTGTCGCTGTGTTGGACGGCATGAGTCCAGGCGACGATCGCGCGATCGTGTTTGCCGCGGGCTGCGAGGATGTCACCATAATGTTCCCACACAGTGCCGTCGAGTTTGCCGCCTGGCAAAGCCAGAGCCTTTTCGACTTGTTCCTGAGCGGCAATGAAGCGACCCTGCCGATAGTACACCCAGCCGAGACTGTCGCGGTATGCGGCTTCGTCGCCGCCCGGGTCATCGCCGCCGTTGGATTCCCGGCCGCGATCAACTGCAAAGCGGCAAAGTTGTTCGGCGTCGTTGAGCCGTCGATTCTGGTCAGCCCAAAAGTAACCAAGATTGTTATGTGCCAGAGCGTCTTTGGGTGCGAGTTCCAAAACACGCAGTAGGTGTCCCTCAGCGGCTGCGAAGTCGCCGTGGAATTCGGAAACCGACGCCAGACGTAGCCGAATGCTTCGCTCGGCTTTGGGGAAATCGTCAAGAGCTTTGCGGGCAATTGCTTGCGCGGTATCGTGGCGGCCGAACCACGATAACACATCGAAATGCAACAGACGTTGCTCAACGCTGTCGCCGTGATCTACAACTTCGGCGACGGATGCCAGTGCTTCCTTTTCCTGATTGAGGTGCATTTGGGCTATCGCAAGATGCTCGTAGAACGCAAGTCGCGACGTATCGTCGTAGTCCGCGAGACACCTTTTGCATAGTCGTTCGGCGCGAGTGAATTGACCGGTCTGCTCGTATAGTAACAACAAAGCCCTGTGGATGGCCCAAGTATTCGGGGTTAGTGACTGTAGTCGGGATGTTAGCGCTGTTTCGCCAATGTCGACGCAACCTGCGGCCAGCGCGAGTCTGGCAATTCGAAAGCCGTTGTCCTTCACTCCTGGGTCAGATCGCGTCGCCGAGTACTTCTTCAATAGCGCCACAACAGCGGCAGGTTCGCTTTGCAATCCAGCCATGATGGCCTTGGCTCGGTCTGGTTGCCCAGGATCCGACTCGCGCAGCAGTGCGACCAATCGTTCCGGTTTCTTAATTTGCAGGCGGGCCAAGCTTGCATACGCCATCGGATCGCTGTGGTCCTCTAACCATGTCAGCAACCGCGATTCGTTGCGTTCGCACTCGGCGAGAGCGGCAACCGGGCCGGCCAGTTTCGGCAGTGCATCGGCCCAGCGCTTCAGGTCCGGGACCAACGTCGCAGGCCGGCTGCATTTACCGACCAGTTCGGGTAGTTGGTTTGCCGTGACCTTATTTGATGGATCGCGCGCCAGCAGTTGGCGCATCACCTTAATGTCGCCTGTCAATCGCACGACTTCGCGCCGACAGCGATCCCTGCCCGGCTGGTCGTGGGCTAGTTCATAGGCATCGGCTGCTGTGCGATAATGTTCGGCTGCTAGGGTTGCATCATCAATTGCTGAATAGCGGCCGAGCGCTTCGAGCGCGGCAGGCAACGCCTTCGCTTTTTCGTAAGTGCGAATGGCAGCGTCTTCGTGGCCGAGTCGGTCAAGTTCCCGCGCCAGGGCGAGCCATCGGGCGGCGTCGTTCGGCTGACTCTCGGCCGTCATCTGAAGTCGTTCGACCATCGACGGCACGGCAGGAGGCACGGGATCACATGACATCACCAGCGCCGCCATGCTCAGCCAATTGGACAACACGCGTGCATACCCTGGAACACGGAACTATACAACGATTAACCATATTCTATCAGCAATGAGCACTCGTAACGATGCGCCGGGGTTGACGCCGGAACAGATCATTGCCAGCCGCGCCAAGCATGGCACCAATGTGTTGACGCCGCCGAAGCGCGAGCCGTGGTGGCGGCAATACCTGGCCAAGTTTGACGACCCGGTGATTCGCATTCTGATGATCGCCGCGGCCGTGGCTATCGCCGTCGGCGCAGCGGAGGGCCACTATGCCGAGGGTGTTGGTATCGTTCTGGCCGTGCTGTTGTCCACAGGATTGGCGTTTGCTA
Source organism: Gemmataceae bacterium (assembly GCA_031362705.1). GTDB lineage: Bacteria > Planctomycetota > Planctomycetia > Gemmatales > Gemmataceae > JAIBBI01. Next base: position 4,454 of record JANLTA010000243.1, read on the forward strand.
ATGAGTTTCGTGCCGCCCGCGAGTTTGACATTCTCAACAAGACCAGCGACGATGTAGCCGTCACTGTTCGGCGGAGCGGCAATTTCACGACCGTGCCCCGCCGCGATGTCGTGGTGGGCGATTTGGTCCAGGTCGAAGTCGGCGCGGAAATTCCAGCCGATGGCAAACTTGTCGAATCGGTTGGCCTCAAAGTCAGTGAATCACGGTTGACGGGCGAATCGCGGCCTGTCGGAAAGCACGCCGATCCTGTGCATCACGATGACTCGGCTTATTCGCCGGATCATCTGTTGCGCAGCACGACAGTGGTCGATGGCCTTGGCCTTTTCGAGGTGACCGCCGTCGGCGACGGCTCCCAGATCGGGCAAACGGCTCGCGCGGCCGCAGAAGAGTCCGGCGTCGAGACTCCTCTCAATCGGCAACTGCTTCGCTTGAGCCAATGGATTGGCGTCGTTGGCTTCGGCGTTTCTCTGTTGACCTTCATCGCACTGGTGGCGCGTGATTTACTGATCCGGACGTTGGTGTTGACAGGGCAACAATGGTCCGTGGTTACCGTTGTCGCCATCGGTGTGAATGTCGCACTCGTGCGCGTTTGGCTACCTATAGTTTTCGATGGAGCGCATCTTTGCGGCTGGCAGGTCAAGCGTCCGGCATGGCTTAGTTCAGACGGACTTCGCGGCTGGCTGACCACGGCCGGGTTGGGTTTGGGAGTAATGGCCATTGGTGCCTTGTTGGGTTGGCTGTTCGGCGGTTGGCCGGCGCGGCCCTCGGAATGGCTGCCCGAAGACTCGATCAAGGCATTTCTCGCTTACTTCATGATCGCTGTCACCATAGTAGTCGTTGCCGTTCCGGAAGGTTTGGCAATGAGCGTGACGCTCAGCCTCTCCTATTCGATGCGCAAAATGACGGCAAGCAACGTTCTGGTACGCAGGCTGCACGCTTGCGAAACGATTGGTGCGGCCACGGTGATTTGCTCTGACAAAACCGGCACGCTGACGATGAATGAAATGCGCGTCGTTCACGCGGAATTCAACGGACCGATGGAGCTGATGGCTGAAGCCATCGCCGCCAACTCGACTGCACAACTGGATCGGTCCGGTGATGTGTACACACCTGTGGGCAATCCGACGGAAGGCGCATTACTGTTGTGGCTAGCGGACAAGGGTCTCGACTATCACGGCATTCGCGCGAGTTTCAAGGTCGCCGAGCAGTGGACCTTCAGCACCGAGCGCAAATTCATGGCGACGCGCGGCCGTTCCGCGGAATCAGGCAAGCACGTGATTCATGTCAAAGGTGCGCCGGAAGTTGTGTTGGAACGTTGCACCTCTGGTTCCCTCCCCCCTCGTGGGGGAGGGTTAGGGTGGGGGGGAGATGCTCAACTTCTCGCGGGCGCTGGCCCCCCACCCCAGCCCTCCCCCACAAGGGGGGAGGGAGAAACACCAAATGCGCCGACTTCGAATTCGTTGACACCGAGAGCATTCGAGGTCATTCGCCAGCAACTTCGCGATTATCAATCGCGCGGCATGAGAACTTTGGGTCTCGCGTACGCCGAGGTGGCCGATGCCCCGGCAGAACTCGATCAACTTGCGCGCAACCTCACGTGGCTCGGCGTCATCGCCATCGCCGACCCCGTGCGCCCCGAAGTGCCCAGCGCGGTCGCCGCTTGCAGCTTAGCGGGCATCGCAATCAAGATCGTCACCGGCGACAACGCGGACACGGCGAAAGAGATCGCCCGGCAAATCGGTTTGTGGGGTGCAAATGAAACACCAGCGGCACATTGCACCGGAACCGATTTCGAGGCGATGTCGGACGATGTTGCATCGCGTGCGGCGAAGGAACTCAAGGTGCTATCCCGTGCCCGTCCGGCCGACAAGCTGCGACTAGTGCGCCTGTTACAGAAACAAGGTGAGGTCGTTGCCGTCACCGGCGACGGCGTCAACGATGGCCCGGCACTCAACTATGCCGACGTGGGTTTGGCGATGGGTAAGACTGGCTCGGCAGTCGCCAAGGAAGCCAGCGACATTATTCTGCTTGATGACTCGTTCCAGAGCATTGTCAATGCGGTGATGTGGGGCCGCTCGTTGTACGAGAACATTCAGCGTTTCGTGCTGTTTCAACTCACGATCAACGTGGCGGCGTTGGCGCTGGCGTTTCTTGGACCGTTCCTGGGTTTTCAGTTGCCGCTCACGGTCATGCAGATGTTATGGGTCAACCTGATCATGGATACGTTTGCCGCGTTGGCCCTGGCGACCGAGCCACCGAATGCCGCCGTGCTGAATCGTCCGCCGCGCGATCCGAAGGCGTTTATTGTCACGCCGACGATGGCCCGCAACATTTTCGGGACCGGCGTCATATTCGTCGTGGTCTTGGTGGGATTGATTCTCGTCCTGCAGCGCAATGGCGCTCTACCCGCGGACAATGCACCCTCGCGCGGTAGTTCAATTTTGTTTTGTGTGTTCGTATTCCTGCAGTTCTGGAACCTCTTCAATGCCCGCACTTTGGGCGGCACGCGCTCGGCCTTCGCGGGCATGCGTCACAACCCGGCGTTCCTCGCCATCGTGGTGGCGATTTTCATCGGCCAGGTGCTGATGGTGCAATTCGGCGGCAAAGTGTTCCGCACGGTGCCGCTGCCGTGGCTCGATTGGCTGCTGGTGGTCGTTGGAACTTCGGTCGTCCTAATCGTCGGCGAGGTGATGCGCTGGCGATACCGGAAACCAGCGGCCACCTGATCATTGCAACGGATGGTGCGGAGTTGCGGATTACGGCGGAAATGACGGCCCCGTTTGACCATTTTCACTCATCGGAACTCTCCACCCACTCTTGCCTGGCCGACAATACTGACAGGGTCCACTTTCTTTAGCTACGCCGGTCGTGCGCGCGCGCCTTGCGCTCGCAGAACCGTTTTGAGGTGCTACCTATGTCGCGCTCCTGGTTGCGTCGGTTGTTTAGCCGTAAAGTCTCGCCGATCCGCATGACCCCACCGTCGGCATTGCAACCATTGCTGCGGCTTGAAGACCGGATCACCCCGGCGTTTAATACGACAATCTCCGCGCTCGCGACCGCAAACATCACCACTGTGACCGCGGCGGGTACCACGACATTCACCGCGAATGCAGCCGGAGCCAATGTTGCAGTAGCGGACATCGCCACCGAACTAATGGCTGGCAACAACGTGGTCGTCGATAGTGGCTCGCTGGGAACTGAAGCCGGCAACATCTCCACCTTCGCCCCTGGGATAGGCTTCGCCAACAAGATGGGCACATCGCTGACGCTGCAATCCGGCAGCGGCATGGGATTGGTCGGCGACATCACGATTATTGACATTTCATTTACCAATGCCGGCAGCTTTATCGCCAAGGCCAATGGGAGCTTTTTTGGCTCGGGCTTGGATGTCAGTTCGATTGATCTTCGAGCCGTCACCGGTTCGGTCACATCATCCGCGAATTTGAAGGGTAGCGACCTGTTCGTTTCCGCAGCGACCGGAATTGGATCGCTGGGCACACCATTGCCGACGACGGTGGTCAATCTGACCGCAAAGACAACGGGTGCCGGTGCGGGCATTTTTGTCACCGAGGCTGACGACCTCAAATTGGCGATTGTCAATGGCGTTAATGGCGTCAACGCCGCAGGTGGCGGTGCCGTGTCGCTGGCAACCACAAATGGTGATATCGACACCAATGGACGCGCCGTATTCTCTGGTGCCAGCCCGATCGACATCAAAGTTGGCGGACTGAATCAGACGTTTAACAACGCGTCGGGATTGGTGCAAACCATTAACAAGGCAATTACGATTACCGCCGATCACATGGTGCTCGGTAGTGCGGCGGATGGTATCAACGCTGGTACCGGTGATGTGACGTTGACACCGTTCACCAACGCACGGCCAATTAACGTGGGTGCGGTGACGGATCCGAATGGGACGCTGAGTATTTCCAATGCCGAACTCGGCACAATTTCGGCAACAGTGGGCTTAGTCACAATTGGCAACTCTGCGGTCGGCTCCATCACAGTCAGCGCGGCGATCACGTTTGCGCACGATTTGACGTTGGTTACCGGCGCTGGTGTCGCGGGGTCCGGAGACATCATCAATGGCTCGGCTACCGCAACGACGCTGACCATCGACCAGGGTGGCAACTCAACGTATTCCGGGGCCATCGGCGGCCCGGCGGGCGGTACCGCAAACGATAAGAATCTGGCCTTCGTGAAGCTGAAGGCCGGCATTCTCACAATCACGGGCAGCAGTACATATACGGGCACAACCACGGTCAGCGCGGGCACACTGCTGGTCAACGGCACATCGGGCGTCGGGACGACGACGGTGAAGTCTGGCGCGATTTTGGGTGGCACGGGTACCATCGGCAAATCCAACGCTACCGATGTCACGGTCGAAAGTGGCGGCACGCTTAGCCCCGGCGATGGCGGTGTCGGCACGCTGACCATTGGCGATGACCTGACTTTGGACGCGGGTTCGACACTCCTAATTGACGTCAACGGCTCGAAGTCGGATCAGGTGATCGCCAAGAAGACCAACATCGGCGACGGCGTCAACCTGCTGGGCGCATCGATGCTGCCGCTGATCGGTGCGGCGTACACCGTCATCAGCGGGACGATTTCCGCGGCGGGCAACGGATTCAAAGATGTCAACGGCACGAACCTCACGCCGAACAAAGGCGGCCCGATTCTCCTGGGCACCACGCAATTCAATTACGACTACTCGCTCACTAAGTTCCGCCTGACCGCGATCGGCACGACGGTCTCGATCGACGGCAGCGGCAACCTTGTCATCAACGACGTCACGGATAAGGACGATACGCTGACTATTTCCCGCGTGGGCGCAAACATTCGCGTCTTCGATCCCAACAATGCGATGTTGGCCGGGGCGGGTGTCACGCAGATCGATACCAACACGGTCGAAGCACCATTTGCCAACATCACCGGCAAGATTAACGTGACCACCGGTAAAGGCGACGATTTCGTGTTGTTGCTTCTGGCCAATGGCATCATCCCCACCGCCGGCATCACTTTCGATGGCGGTAACACGGGCCAGGATTCTTTGGCGATCACCGGCTCCGGTGTGGAGTCCGCGAATTACACGCCATCAGCCACCACCAACGGTTCGGGTGTCGTCGCCATCAGTGGCAAGAACATCAACTTCAGCAATCTGGAACCGCTGGACATCAGCGGGATGTTATTGGCAACGGTGACTCTGCCCGGTGCTAACGATCAAGTCGATGTCATCAACGGCTTTGACGACGCGACGGGTGCCATTCCCGCTCTGGTTGTCAGCGGCAAGTCGGCCGGCGTGGCTTTTGAAAAGGCGCATCTGTTCAACAACACCACCGCCACGATTGACACGACGGTTTCCGATGGCGTGGACACGATTACGATCACCAGCGCCGACAACGTTCACAAAAACACCAACCTGATTATCAACACCGGCACTAAGGGCGACACGCTCACCGTCAATGGTGCGGTCGTCGCGGACGGCGACATCAAGTTCACGTCCAACGCGATTACAGTGAACGCGGATATCACGTCGGCCACCGGCGACATTGTGTTGACGGCCACTGACACGGCCGTGTTGGGCGTTGATAAGATCACGGTGAAAACGGCTATCACGATTCAAGCCACGGCCGGCACCACGACCTTGCAAGCCGGCGACGACGTGGTGATCGACGGCACCGTGAAAGCCACGGCGAAGACCGTCACAATCACCGCGGCGTTCGGCGATGCGGATACCAGCGGCGCGATCAATGCCGGTGCCGGCACCATTACGGCCGGAACCGACGTAACATTGTCTGCCCGAGATGACATCACGCTGGCGACAGTGACGGCGGGCGCCACTGGCATCGTGACCGTCACGAGTACATCCGGCAATATTTTCGACGACGACAACGACGCCACGGTGATTATCGGCGACAAACTGTCGCTTTCGGCCGCACGAGCGATTGGTAAGCCGACTGCCGCCCCGGACATTGATACGAAAGTCACATCGGTGACAGCGACCACGACTGGAGCCGGCCCATTCGTCGGTGCTCCAAGCGCAGGCATCTGGGTGACGGATACGGACGCTTTGATCGTAACCAACGCCAAGACGACAGGCGATGGCGTCATCCTGATTGACGCCGGCACAACTTTGGATGCTCAAATCATTGAGGCCAACGGGACGGGTCGCAACGTTCGTCTGCGGGCCTTGGGTGGTGACTTAACGGTCGGGTCAATCACCGTTGCGGGTGATATTATTGCGTTGTTGGCAACCGGAAAGATCATCGATGGAAACATCCTGACTAACAACGTAACCGCGTTAAGCTTGTCGCTATCGGCCGGAACCGGCATTGCCTCGAGCGCTGATGCGCTTGAAACAACAATCTCCAACGTGGCGTGGAGTGCAGGCACCGGCGGCCTTGCGTTGAGCAATATCGGCGCATTGACCGTTGCCAGCGTGACCGCATTTGGTGGCACCGTTACCGGCGGTGCCGGCGCGGCCGATCAGACCATCAAGTGTGACGGTGCGGTCGCGATCAATGCCGCGGTCAACACAGGTGCCGCGACGTTCCGCATCAGCGCCGGCGGCGATGTTACTCAGTCTGCAACTATCACGGCGAACACTCTGGGCGTCAACACTTCCGGCGCGATCACGCTGGATTCGGCTAATGCTGTTGACAATGTCGCCCTCGAATCGACTGGCGGCAAAGCCATCTCGTTTACCTCCGTGAATAACTTGACCATCGTCACGGTCGCTGCGGATGGCGCACTGTTCCCGGCGACGACAGGTGTAAAGACAGTTGGTGCGACGGTGACCATCAACAACGCGGGTAAGACGCTCACCGGAAATCAGGCCGTTACCAGCGGCAGCAAAGATATCACGCTGACGGCGAAGGACTTCGTCATCACCACGGCCATTAACGCTGGCACGGCTTGTGTGATTGTCCTGCCGGGTGCGGGCAACACGATCTCGCTGGGAACCGGCGGCACGCTCGACGATGTTGAGCTGGCGTTGATTGCCGGCGGTGTGCTACAGATCGGCGACTTCACCAACAGCGATATTTCCGTGGTCGGTACGGCGACGCCCAGCCCGGTAACTCTCGATCTCCGCGCTGCTGGCAACATCACTTCGACAGCAGCCGGTAAGCTGACGGTGACGAATCTCGCGCTGCAGACCAAAGCCGCTGCAAATACCATTGACTTCTCGCTGGGTACGCACAATGCCGGCACGCTGGCTATTGCGGCCGCTGGCGACGCGACTTACGCGGACAGCAACGCGTTGACCGTCGGCACCGTATCCGTTTGCCCGTCGTCAGTTCCAGCCACGGTGACTGGCGCGGTTTCCGCGAATAGCAACGTGAACGTGTCGGCAGCCGGGCTGTTGACGATCAACAATGTGGTCACCGCCAAGACCGATGTGGCGCTGACGACAACTGGCGCGGGCAACAACATTGCAGTGAATGCGGACGTGACGGCGACCACAGGCAAGGTGGTCATCACCGCCGCCGGCTCCATTGGTCTTGCTGCAAATGTGACGGCCAGTACCCGAATCACATTGGATGGCGGTAACGGCATCAATCAGACGGCCGGCAAATTGACTGACACGGGGTTGGAGATTCTCGGCGGCGGCACCGCCACGCTGAAATCAACCACGAACAACGTGGCGACCATCGCCATCAACTCCACCGGCGATGTCACCTACGTGGATGCCGACAATCTCGCGGTCGGTACTGTCGGCGGCACAGTCAACATTACGGCCACGGGCAAAGCCGTGCGGCTGGAATCCGTCGCCGGCAAAGTCACCGGCAGCGGCGCGACGGACGTGTCGGCCGACTCGCTGGTTGTGAAGGCGTCCATCGGCGTTGGCCCACTCAACACCAAGATTGCCAAGCTGGAAGCGCAAACGACCACGGGCGACATCACCATCAACAACACCGGCGATCTCGCCATCGGCGGCGTGGCCGCGGACCTGCCCGGTGTCAAAGCCGATGCCGGAACGGTCAACATCACCGTGAATACCACCAAACTCTCCGCAACGACGGAAGGCATCGCGGCCGCCACCGATGTCAATTTGACTGCCGATGCTATGACATTCACGCAGTCGATCACCGGTCAATGTGTGACGCTCGTGCAATTCACAGCCGCGAACAAGATCGACCTAGGCGGAGCCGATGCGGCCGGCACGTTGGCTCTCGACAATACGGACCTCGGCAACATTGCGACGACGAAGGGGCTGCGCATTGGTCAAGCGGCCGGCGGCGCGATCACAGTGTCTGCAGCGGCAAAATCAGCCGGGCCGTTGGAACTGCTTGCCGGCGCGGGTGGCATCGCCAAGACCGGTGCCGGCACGCTGGAAGTCGGCCAGTTGCTTCTGCAAACCACCGGCAAGGTCACGCTTGACAACAGTAACAAAGTCTCGAAGTTGGCGGGCAAGTCCAGCGATGACTTTACTTTCACCAACGATAAGACCGTGAAGCTGGCGATTGATACCATCACTGTTTGTGGCGACACGTTGGTCGGCATCGACGCCTCGGGCAAGAAGATCACGCTGACAGGGGATCTTGATACTAAAGCAGCGATCACCGGCGATTGCGTGGTCTTCCTGGGCGCCAATGCGGGTGCCGCGATCAATCTCGGTACGGAATTCACCGATGCCGAGCTGGATCAGGTCAAGGCCAACGTCGTGCAACTCGGCAATGCGGCGACCTCGGCGATCACTGTGTCCGGGGCGATTTCGCTCGCGGCTGGCAAGGTGCCGACGCTCGACCTGCGAACCGCGGGATCAATCACCGGTGCGGGCACGATCAGCGTTCAGAAGTTTGCGGTCGATAGCGGTGCGGCTGTCACGCTGAGCGGCGGTAACGATGTGGATCAATTTGCCGCGACTTCGGCCGGGGCAATAACATTCAACGACAGTGACGATTTGACGGTGGCCGCCATCACCCGATGCGACATGACGGTGCTGACCGGTGTGACCGGATCTGCCGTGACTCTGACCGCCGGCGGCGATTTGACCGTGAACAAGTCCGTGACGGCGACCACCGCCGATGTTTCGCTCACCACGGCAACGAAGCTGAGCGTCAATGATATTGTGAAGGCAACGGCGGCCAACATTGTCCTCAATGCCGAGGCAATGGCGATCGCCGCCG
>JANLTA010000273.1:0-1648 GCA_031362705.1 Gemmataceae bacterium
CGCCGCCCATCGCGTTCAGGCGCAAATGAAAACACTTCGCACGCAAATCGATAAGCTCGACTTGCAAATACTCAAACTCATCAATGAGCGGGCTGAGTTGGCCCGCGACATCGGCAAGATCAAAGAAGTCAACGGCAACGAAGTTTTCTCGCCGACGCGCGAACAAGAAGTCTTTGATAACGTTGTCAGTCATAACAAGGGTCCGCTGGACGAAACGACCGTTCGCGCGGTGTATCGCGAGATCATCAGCGGCGCTCGTGCCATTGAGCGCCGAATAAAGATAGCGTTTCTCGGACCGGAATACAGCTTCAGCTACCTGGCTGCCATCGAGAAGCTTGGCCATGATGTGGAGTTCATCCGCGTCGGCAGCATTTCCGCGGTGTTCGAGGAAGTGAATCGCGGCTTCGCGGAGTTTGGCGTAGTGCCGATGGAAAACTCTACTGATGGCCGCGTGACGGACACGCTGGAGATGTTCATGCGGCTGCCGCAGATCAAAATCTCCTCGGAAATCCGGTTGCGCATCCGCCACAACTTGCTCGCGAATTGCGAGCAGATGGAAATCCGCCGGGTGTACAGCAAGGGCCAGGCTCTTTCCCAGTGCCGCACGTGGTTGGCAAAGAACGTGGCCCATGCGTCGCTGCATGAACTTTCCAGCACGGCTGACGCTGCCCGCTTGGCATTAAGCGAACCGGGTGCCGCTGCGGTGGCATCGCGCCAAGCCGCCGTCCGCTACGGCCTGCGCATTTTGGCCGCAAATATTGAAGACGTGCCGGATAACGAAACGCGCTTTGCCATCATTGGCATGCATCCGGCCGCCAAGACCGGCAAAGACAAAACCTCAATGATGTTCACGGTTCGGCACAACCCCGGCTCGCTGGTTGACGCGTTGAATGTCCTGAAAGCCAACAAGACCAACCTAACTTGGATCGAATCGTTCCCCTCCCGCGATGTCAAGAACGGCTACGTGTTCTTCGCCGACATTGAAGGCCACGAGGATGAGGCTAAAACCAAAAAAGTAATTCAGGGCCTCGAGAAACAGGTCGATAAACTCACGGTGATCGGCTCCTATCCGATGGCTGCGGAACGAGTGGAATAGTCGTTTCCTGACTGTCATTACTGCACTTTTCGGAACCATGACGGAATGCGGCGCAAGCCGTACAGGCCAATTCGTATTCACTTCTGACGTATTCCGGGTGATAAACCCCATGGCGACTTGGCTGTGTCGAATATGCTAAAGGCATCAGCGAGGTCGCACCGTATGGCCGAGAACCGCTTGCCGCCGCCCAGCCCAGAGCAACGCCGCATCGCCGCCGAGCGGTTCGAGCGGGCACGGCAGGTCATCACCACGGGTAACCAGGATTACGGCATTCAACTTTTGCTGGCATGTTGCAAAATCGACCCGGCCAACTTGATCTATCGCCAGGAATTGCGCCGGTCGCAAAAGAAGAAGCACAAAGATAAGTTGCTCGGCGGTCTGTTCGGTGTGTTGTCGCGTTTTCGTTACATGACCAAGTTGAAGAAAGCCCGGCACGGCAACAACCACTTGATGGTCCTTGAATACGGTGAGGAAATTCTCACTCGTAATCCGTGGGACCGCAGCACGCAATTGGACATGGGTGACGCCGCCGATGCACTGGGCCTGCACGAC
>JANLTA010000337.1:0-4026 GCA_031362705.1 Gemmataceae bacterium
GCGCCGTGGCTGGCAAATCGCTGTGTTTTGTGATCTTGGTCAGATCATTTGTCCAGCCGGGCAACGTTTCAAGCACGGGCGTGCATTGGGCCAGCAGGTCCGGGTCACTTGGGAAATGATCCCACGTGTTGCCGTCTGGGCCACGATAAGCGGTGGCGATCTTCAACTCGGTCAGCCCGCTCAACACATCGAGCAGCATCAGGGCCAACTCATCCGCGCCGGCCAGCGCCAACGAATAACGGGCAGCCACCGCATCAAACCAGCCGACGCGGCGCGGCCGGCCCGTCACAGTGCCGTACTCGCGGCCCACTTTACGGATGCGTTCGCCGATGCCTTCCGGTCCGTCGTTTAGTTCCGTTGGGAATGGACCCCGACCGACACGCGTCGTGTACGCCTTGATCACGCCGATGATGCGATCGACGCGGCGAGCCGGCACGCCGGAGCCGGTCCAGATGCCGGCCGGTGAACTGTTGGAACTGGTCACGTAGGGATAGGTGCCGTGATCCACGTCCAGCAACGACCCTTGTGCCGCCTCGTAAAGAACATTCTTGCCGTCAGCTAACGCAGTGTGCAGCAGATGCACAGTATCGGTCACATGCGTCTTGAGTTGTTCGCCGTAGCCCAGATATTCGTTGGCGAGTGTATCAGCGTCGAACTGTTTGGGCGCGACGCCCTGGCCCGAATGCAATGCTGCGAGCAAACGATTCTTGCGCGGCACGATGTAACGTAGTCGTTCACGCAGCTTTTCAGGTTTCAACAAGTCACCGACACGGATGGCACACACCCGGCCAACTTTATCTTGATAGCACGGACCAATACCACGGCCCGTCGTACCAATGGGTGAGGTATCGCCCTGCTCACTGAGCCTTTCCTCTTCCATGTGATACGGGAAGATCACATGGGCATGGTCGCTGACTGCAAGATTGGCTCCGACGGGAATTTCAGCATCGCGAAGTTGCTGAATCTCCTGCAGAAACTTCGGCGGATACACGACCACTCCGTTGGCGATGACAGACAACACCTGCGGATTGAGCACACCAGTCGGCAATAGCGAGAGCTTAAACGTGCGGTCGCCCCACACCACCGTGTGCCCGGCATTTGCCCCGCCGTTGTAGCGAACGACCACGTGAAACCGCTCGGCCAGCAAGTCAACGATCTTGCCCTTGGCCTCATCGCCCCACTGCAAGCCCACTACGCACGTGCATGACATATCAACGCCTCAATGGAATGCGCAACCCTAAACAGGCTAATCCTATGCGCCACAGCGTCAAGAGGCGGACAAATCAGTCAAGTGGCAGTCAGGTGCGTTGACCTTGCTCGCTCATGCGTTCGAGGTCTCGCAAAAGACTCTTGTATTCGTTGGCCTCATATGCTCGTAAGACAAAATCACGGAAGCATTTTGCCTGGTTTGACGACAAAAGTGAAACGTTCCACTTGCTTTCCCCGTCGATGCCACCTTCTTCCAAAAAACGCAACCAACGTAACTCGTTTGACCAGATCCAATCGGGAATACCGCATGTCATGAGTTCACTGCGATTGTCGGCCACCCATTTCTTCCAAGTAAAGGCCGCTTCACTATGACGACGAAAAGACATGTGTTGCGCCCCATAGTTGGCCCGTCGGTCAAACGATCACAAGCGCATGGCTCTCCCGTGCCACCACACGCCCGACCACCGTACCCATGGCGATCTTGTGGGCGTTGCGTGCTGGCACTGAGATCAACAGCCCGCCCGATGTTTGCGCGTCGAACAACAACTCGACGCGTACCGGGTCGGGTTCACGCTCAAATCGCAAAGCATGAGTCACATATTCGCAGTTCGACTTGGTTGCCCGCGTGAAGAACTTGCCGAGGATCAACTCTTCGATGCCGGGAAACGCAGGCAGCTTATCCAAGTCAATGTGTAGCGTCACACCGCTGCCTTCGGCCATTTCATATGCATGTCCCGCGAATCCGAAGCCGGTAATGTCGGTCATGGCGTTGGCCCCGGCGGCAATCGCGGCGTCGCGGGCCTTGTCATTGAGCGTGACCATGCTTTGGCAGGCCGCTTCAAGCAACGCGGGCGGGCACTTCAGTTTCTTCGCTGCCGTTGTCACGAGCGCTGTGCCGAGCGGCTTTGTGAGTACCAGCACATCGCCGGGCTTAGCGTTCGCATTGGTCATGATTCTGTCGGGATGGATCAAACCGGTGACGGCGTAGCCAAACTTCACCTCAGCGTCCCGCACAGTGTGGCCGCCGACCACGAGGCAGCCGGCCGCCCGCATCCGCTCGGAACCGCCGTCGAGAATGCGGCCAAGAATCGCCATCTCCAACTCGGCATCGGGAAAGCAAACAAGATTCAGCGCGGTTTTAGGCACGCCGCCCATCGCATAAACATCGCTTAAGGCGTTGGCGGCGGCGATTTGTCCGTAAATATAAGGATCATCTACAACCGGCGGAAAGAAATCGACTGTCTGCACCAGTGCCAGGTCTGGCGCAATACGGTACACTCCCGCGTCGTCGTGCGTTTTCGTGCCGACGAGCAGATTCGGATCATTGATGGGGAGCAAGTGCCGCAGAACCTGCGACACCCCGCTGGGCGGGATCTTTCCTGCTCAGCCCGCGCAGGACGCGAAGTCGGTCAGACGTTTCGTCGTCTCGGCCATTCGTACTCCTTGGAAAATTCGCAAGCTATCAACACAACGACATTCTACGCATCGTTTGCCAAAAGTGTTTCGACATGTGCGGCCGACGACTCCGCTGTTGCTTGCCAATGGTAACCGCCTTCAAGACAACTGACGACGCGGCCGTTGGTGTGAGTCTTGGCGGTTGCCAGCACGATGTCCGTCATGGCAACGAAATCCTCGTTTTCCAAGCCAAGATTGCCAATGGGGTCCAGACGATGAGCATCGAAGCCGGCACTTATCAGAATCAACTCGGGCCGAAAACGATCGGCAACTGCTTCAACCGTCGCACAAAATTCATCGATATAGGTCTTGCGAGCGGTATTGGCGCGAAATGGGATATTCAGGTTGAAGCCCGCACCCGCGCCGGCACCCGTTTCGTCGGCCGAGCCGGTGCCAGGGTAGAAGCCGGCACCGTAACGGTGAAAACTCAAAAAGAACACTTGCGGGTCGGCGTAGAAAATGTCCTGGGTACCGTTGCCGTGATGCACGTCCCAATCGACGATGAGGATGCGCTCAAGGCGATGTTTGGTCCGCGCGTGATCGGCGGCCAGCGCCACGTTGTTGAACAAACAAAAACCCATTGAGCGGTCCGGCTTGGCATGGTGTCCGGGCGGCCGGACGATGCTAAAGCTGGTTTTCGCCTTGCCAGACAGCACGGCATCCACAGCGGCAACACAAGCGCCGGCCGCGCGCAATGCCACGTCGAAGGATCGCGGTGACACAATCGTATCAACTTCGATGCGATTGGCGCCAAGCGATGCGGCCTCTTTGGCAATTCGAAGTTGCTCGGCGGAGTGCAGACGCAGAATCGCCGCTTCATCAATGGGTTTGTACTTGAGCGGCTTGCACTTCTGAAACAACTCTCGTTTCTCAAATTCAGTTGCAATCGCCCGCAACCGTTCCGCACACTCGGGATGCGCCCCCGTGTCGTGCTCCAGGAAAACGGGATCGTGAACCAATAACGTCATGCAGTTTACACTGGCACCAGTGCCGGGTCGGTCACTTCAGTCGGCATGTCCAGCGCTTCGTGGAGCGAGTCGTCACCGCCGATGCCGACGCCTTCGGGCCAGATGTGAAAGCCGCCACGCCAGTTGATGTTGAGCGTGTTCGGAATTTCCCAAATGCCCCAGATGCCTTTGCCTTCGTTATAGCCGTTGTAATGGACGGTATGTTTGCTGATGTAGGTTTTCAGCCAATGGGCCTTGCCGTCTTCGAGATTGTATTTCCCTTCGATGATGAACTTGCCGACTTTGTCCTGACCGTCACCCCACATTCGGCCGTTGTGGAAGTTCAATATCAGTTCCGTCTGATGCTTCTTCGGGCCGGTGTGTGGCATCAGATAGAAGCCGCCCACCAGCAGCC
>JANLTA010000348.1:0-6011 GCA_031362705.1 Gemmataceae bacterium
GGCGGAATGTCCCCGTAGCCGAGCCGGGGGGCGTTCGGCTCGCGTCAACTTTAGGTCCGATTTTGCCGGTTGTCCAATCCTTGGCGCGGTACTACGGCGGTAGGCATACCGCAACTTGCCCCTACAGATGGGCCGAACTAATCGGACGGATCAGTAGGTTCCCGACTACCGCATTTATCGCAGTGAAATGTGTGGTTCGGGGTGCGAGTTGGCGTGGCATTTCCCGGCGGATTGCGTTTCAATGGCATCATCATTACGCGGAGGGAACATATGAAACGATTTGCCGCATTTCTTGGTCTCGCGGTACTCACTGCCACGAACTGCGGCTGCCGGCTGTTCGATCGGCAATGTTGCCGAGCCAAGGCACCCGCTTGTGCAGCCGATCCATGTTGCCCACCTGTGCAACCGGTTTACGGCACATCTGGTCCATTCGCGACGCCTGGGCCGTATGGACCAACACCCAATGCGCCGACCACACCGCTTCCGCCCATCGGCCAATAACTACTATCGAGTGCTATGGCACTGTGTCCCCTCCCCCATCCGGAGGGGACTTTTTTTTCGTTACTGCTTTCCTGAGCCGCATTTCTTCGCGGGCTTGCCTCATCATTGATCGTGGCATCAGCCGCACAACACCTTTGCGAATCCGCGCAATATCTTTCGTGCAGCGCACAATTTGTTGAATCCATCCCGATGGCAGTCATACTTGTGCGTCCGACCATCAGGAGTCACTACCATGCGCCGCTGGTTTGCCATATTTGTGTTGGTTGTCGTGCCGATGCTCAACGGCTGTTGCTGTAACCACGGTTGTGGCTATCGCCTATTTTGCCGGCCATGCATGTTTGGTGGCTGCGGCTGTCTTCGCGGCGGATGTGGCGGTGGTTACTCCGATGGCGGCTGCTCATCGTGTTACGGCGGCGCGCCAATGGCGGGTCCTCCTATGACCGGCTCTCCAATGATCGGTACGCCCGCACCACCGACCGCCGGCCCGATGATGGGCACTCCGCAAATCGAAAAGCTCTCTGCGGCCAACGTGCCAACCCGAGTAATGCGCTAGAAAATGGAACTCGGCTTGGGGTTCATAAACTCCCTGCATGGCCGATTCCGCGCCGATCACATTGCGTTACGACGCCGGAACCGTTCTGGTTGCCGGCGCGACCGATGGCGTAGCAACCGATTTACCTGGCGTTTCTTTCGATCCACGAGTAAAGCTCTATCGCGCTGAAGGCCGCTATTATCGCGGCATTGTCGAACAGCTGCGTGCCGACAAGACTGAATACGTCGATGAAGCGCGGGCGTGGCAACCCGTCGAATGGAAGTTGAAGGCCGAGCGCCAGCCGTTTCCGCACCAATCCGAGGCAGTGGCGGCATGGCATGTGGCCGGTAATCGCGGCATGGTTGTGTTACCGACCGGTACGGGCAAGACGTATGTCGCCGTGCTGGCCATTGCCAAGGTCGGGCGGCCGGCTCTTGTGGTTACACCGACCATCGACTTGCTCAATCAGTGGTACGAAGAGTTATTAAGCAGTTTTGGACCGCAGATCGGGTTGCTCGGTGGCGGGCATCATGAGTTACAGCCGCTGACCGTGACGACGTACGACTCGGCATACATCTATGTTGAAAAGTGGGCCAACCGATTCGGCTTGATCATATTCGATGAGTGCCATCACCTGCCGGGACCGAACGTGCAGGCCGCCGCGCGCGGTGCGCTCGCGCCATTTCGCCTTGGCCTTACTGCGACGCCGGAGCGAGCCGACAACGCTGACACGTTGCTTCCTGAACTCATCGGGCCGACGGTTTATCGCCGCGAGATTAAGGAACTCACCGGCGACTACCTGGCCGAGTACATTGTCGAACGAGTTTATGTGGATTTGTCGCCGGAAGATCATCAGCGTTACACGCAGTGCCGCGAACACTATCGTGGATTCCTTGCCAATTGCGGATTCTCCCTCGGCAGCGCCAATGGCTTAAGGCGATTCATCATGGAATCCACTCGATCGCGAGAGGGCGCAATGGCCTGGCGGGCCTTTCAGGATCAGCGCAAGTTGGCCTTGGCCGCACCTGCGAAGTTAAACACGCTAGGTGAACTATTAGAGCGGCATAAGGACGACCGCACGTTGATTTTCACTTCCGACAACGCCACCGTTTACAAGATTGCTCGCCAATTCCTGGTGCCGGCCATCACACATCAAACCAAAGCCAAGGAGCGCAAAGCCGTCCTCGACCGCTTCCGCAGCGGCGAATACACGGTATTGGCGACAAGTCAGGTATTGAACGAGGGTGTGGACGTGCCGGCCGCCGGCGTAGGCATCATCCTCAGCGGCTCCGGCACTGTCCGCGAGCACGTCCAGCGATTGGGCCGACTTCTCCGTAAATATGAGGACAAACGGGCCATGTTGTACGAAGTTGTCAGCCGCGGCACTGCCGAAGAATTCACGAGCGAACGCCGACGGCAGCATCATGCCTATCGCTAGCCGCGTGCGACTTAGCGCTTTCAAAATGAGAACTATTTGACGCCTACGGCGTTAACAGCTTATCATGGCAATGTGTGTTCACCCGTCGGAGGAGCGATGATGCGATTCACGGCTGCCGTACTTGCCCTGGCTATTATGGCAAACTCCGGATTGGGTCAGTCACCGACCGTCAAGACGCCAGAACAATCGAAGTTCATCAACGAGTACTTCGCCAAGACCTGGAAGGCCAACTCGCTGCGGCCTTCTGATAAAGCCAGTGAATTCGAGATCTGCCGCCGACTTTTCCTCGACCTGCTGGGCCGGATTCCGAAGCCTGATGAAGTCCGCAGCTTCGTCAACTCCGGATCCAACCGACAGGCATTGGTTCACAAACTCTTGTACGACAAGGTGTACTCCGAAGAGTTTTGCAATCACATGGCGGATGTGTGGAAGGTGTGGCTGCTCACGCGCACCGGCAACGCGACCTATCACGAACAAATGAAACTCTGGCTGGAGGAGCAGTTTGCCAAGAATGCATCATACAAGGAAATGGTCAAAGAGTTGGTGACCGCCAAAGGTAAGACCAACGACAACGGCGCTGTCAATTTTGTTCTTGCCCACCTCGGTGAAAGCACGCCGCGTGACAAGGTCAAGGAAGAAGGCAACTTCGAAATGGTGCCGATCACCAGTCGTACCACGCGGCTGTTCCTCGGCTTGCAAACGCAATGTGTGCAGTGTCACGATCATCCTTTCAACCCCGAGTGGAAGCAGCAGGCCTTTTGGGGCGTCAACGCTTTCTTCCGACAAGTATCGCGCGTCGGCAATCCGATCACACGACAACCCAATCGCATGGAGCAGGCCTCGGTTTTGGAACTGTCCGATGAATCGAGCGTTAATCGCGATGGCGTGGTTTATTACGAACGCCGTAACGGCATGATCCTGCCAACGCCGCTGACGTTTCTTGACGGCCGCCGCGCCGATGGCACGGCCAGTCCCAGCCGCCGCGAACAACTCGCCGGGATGATTGTGACACATGAGAACTTTCCCAAAGCCATCATCAATCGCTATTGGGGCGTGTTGATTGGCCGTGGCTTGAACGAACAAGCCACCGTGGACGATTTCGGTGAACACAACAAAGTCGTTCACCCCGAACTGCTCGACCAGTTGGGCAAGGACTTTGCTTACGCCAACTATGATCTCCGCGCCATGCTCACGTGGATTTGTTGCTCGGACATTTACGGACTTTCAAGCAAAGCAAATGACAAGAATAACAAGCCGGAGACCGACATCTTTTTCAGTCGCATGTTGCTAAAAACGATGTCGCCTGAGCAAATGTTTGAATCACTATGGGTAGCGACGCGGGGCAGCACAACTCTCAATCTGGACAAGGACAAAGAAAAACGCAAGAACGATTGGACGCGCCGCCTGGTGACCAACTTCGGCGACGATGAGGGTAATGAAGTGACCTTCAACGGCACCGTCGTCCAGGCACTTCTGATGATTAACGGCAAGGAGATCAACGAGGAAATCAAATCGGCTGGTGGTACGATTGCGCAGTCCATGACCAAGAACAAGGGCAACTACAATCCGGTGATTTCCGACATCTTCATGACGGCTCTCAGCCGGCCAGCGACTGACAACGAAAAGGCGAGGGTCAACAAGATCGCCAACAAGTACGGCGGCAAGTTCGATCAATCGTTTTTTGGCGACGTGATGTGGGCGTTGCTCAATAGCAACGAGTTCATTCTGAATCACTAGGGCAAGGCTTGGAAACGCTCTTTCAGATCGCACTCGTCGCGTTCGGCTCGGCCCTTGGCGGCGTGGCCCGTTGGGCTACACAAGTGTGGTTCGGGCGGCTCACCGGTCCCGCTTTTCCGTGGGGCACTCTGTTCATCAATGTGACTGGCAGCATGTTTTTAGGTTGGTTCGCTACCATCATCGGCCATCGCTGTTCAGAGTCAACGGCCGAGAAGTTGCGACTACTGGTGGCCATCGGCTTCACCGGCGCATTTACCACGTTTTCGACTTTCGAATTTGAAGCCAATCAACTACTGGCAACACATCAAATGGTCGCGGCCGCCGCTTATGTTGCCGGCAGCGTATTCTTGGGGCTAGTGGCTCTACGATTGGGAATTGCACTTGCCGCGTAGTCGTCAAGCGACCTGCTGCATCGGGTGAGGCTGATGCAAAGCCATCATCTCAAGATCATAAAACACGACTTGTCCATCGCCGATGCCGGTCGCCAAAAAGCGGCCGTCGGCGCTAATGGCTACCGAGTGAATCATCGTCTTATCAATTTGCCATTCTCGCACTTTGGCTTGTTGCGTGACTTCCCACATACAGACTTGCCCACCGTCGGCAATCGACACGAGCAGACTACCGTTGCCGATAAAGCGAACTTTGCGAATGCCGGTGCCATTGGCTGTGAGCGTCGCAACCGGATCCGTCGCTTCGCCAGCGCCGTCCCACAGCTTGATCGTGCCATCGATACTAGCGGATGCCAGCAGCGAACCATCCGGCACAAGGTCCAGCGATACGATCGTGTCTTTGTGTCCTTGAAACACTGTGCGCTGCGTGTTCCAGAAACGACCCGGTTCCCACATCACAATGGTCTTGTCAACGCCGGCCGAGTAAACGCGCTTGCCGCATTGTGAATACACAAGCGCACACAACTCTCCGGAATGGCCTTTGAGCATGGTCGGCTTACGGCCCATTGCATCGTACATTAACACTGTCGCCAATGACCCCGCGGCCACGGTGGTCCCGTCCGGTGAGATCGCGAAACAACTCGTGCGATACTGGTCGTTGACAAATCGCGAGCGCACGGTCTTGTGCGGCCCGGCCCATTCCCAGCGCCAGTTGTGCCCGTCCATCGCGGTGGAGCCAGAATACAGCACTTTGCCGCCGGGGCCGAACTTCAGGTGGTGGACTTCGCCCAGCCCCTGATTCTGATCGAGCGGTTTTTCCTGCGGCCGAGCTAGGCCAACATCCCACAACCGCACGCTGCCATCCAGGCCGCCGGTCGCGAGGTAGCGACCATCCGGCGAGAACTCGAGCGCCGTGACGTAACCCTGGTGGCCCTGCAGTACGGCCAGCTTCTTCGCGGGCAATATGAGGCTGTCGGACGCGAACATTTGCGTCTGTTCGCAAATTTGCGATTGCTGACGTTCCAGCTCGGCGACCTGGGCCGCCGCCGCGATGATCTTGCCCGCGCCTTCGCTATTGCCCTTGCCAGTGCGCACTGAGGATGGCAACGATGAAATCGCGTCGGACAACTCGGCCGGCGTCTGAAAGCGGCTTTCCGGTTTCTTCGACATGAGCCGCTGCACAATCCCCGACACCTCGGCGGGAATGCCCGGACGAATCTGTTCCAGCGGCATCGGTGTGGCGTTTTGATGTTGAAGCAACTTCTCCACGCTGGTACCGGTGGGGAACGGTGGCCGGCCTGTCAACAAGAAGTAGAAAGTACAGCCCAAGCTGTAAAGATCGGCGCGGATGTCCACCTTGCTGGCGTCCCGGGCTTGTTCGGGTGCGATGTAGTCCGGCGTGCCGATCACCGAG
>JANLTA010000355.1:0-1731 GCA_031362705.1 Gemmataceae bacterium
GCGAAGCCGGCGCGGTCGAGTTGACCGGAGCCGTTCGCGACCAGAACCAAAAAGACGAAGTCGCCAAAGTGGTTCGTGGGGTCAAAGGCGTCCGCAAGATCGACAACAAACTCGATGTTCGCGGCGACATTCAGAAGGCCCAAGCCATAGAATCTCTGCCGACCCCAGCAGGCAACATCGCACCTGGCCCGGTCATGGGTGGCCAAGGCGCGATGATGAGTGAAGGCGCACCCGGCCCGATGATGGGTGGCATGACTGGCAACGCGATGCCGATGCCCGGTCCCGGCGCACCGATGTATCAAGGTGGCGGCGGCTACGGCGGCGGTTACGGTGGTTCGGATCCGACACCGATTGGCATGCCGGCCACCGGTGGCTTGTACGACGGCCAACCACCGCGAATGCCTCCGAATGCATGGCCCACGTACGCCCCGTACAACAACTACTCGCGCGTCGGTTACCCGACTGAATACCCGGCGAGCGCGTTCCCGTTCATCGGCCCGTTCTACCCGTTCCCGAAAGTACCCCTCGGCTTCCGATCCATCAAATTGGAATGGGACGACGGCCACTGGTACTACGGCCGCACCGCCACCAAGCGTGACTACTGGAAGGTCCGCTACTGGTGATCGGTGATTGACTAACGAAGCCGCGGCCCGATCAACTGATCGGGCCGCTTGGCGTTTGTGGGGTGGTCGCGACGCGATCTTTTCTGCCGGAGTGGTGTTATCGCTTCGGACGATCACTTCCGGAACTCGCGCGGTTCCGGGAACACGCTGCGGTTTTGCGGCTCGTCCGTCACCATCCACACTTTGCCATTGCGCTGATACATCTTGCGCTGCTCGGCGGCGTTCAGCGGCCTGGCGCCGACTCGGCCGAACACACCAATTTGGTTGCCGGATTCGTCCACGGCCCGGTCGCGGTCCAAACCCTTGGCAATGTTCAGCGCATGGCCCCCGTGCGGGATCGGGTACGTCGCCACCAGGCGCGGCGTGGGTCGCGGGCTGAAGCCATCGTTGCCCGGCGTGTCCGGCGATGTCAGTTGCACCACGCGCATGCCATTCTTGCCATCGGCCAAATAGGCAAACTGGCTCACATACGTGATGCCCAACTTCACATCGTGGCAATCGTTGATGCAGCCGCCGGCGTCGAACTGCTGATCGATGCGTGGCCGATCCGGCGTCGTGATGTCGAGAATGACCAGTCCACGCTTGCCAGCGGCGACGTAGGCATAGGTGCGGGCGAGATAAATCGAATGCACGTCTGGCATTCGTAAAACCGCTGCCGGCTTTGGATGGGCCAGATCGCTCACATCCAGCACTTTGATGCCGTCTTCGTCCCAGACATAGGCGTAGCGGAACTGCACCTGCACACCATGCGGATGCTTGAGAAACTCCTCACCCACGACGTGAACAACCTTCAGATTTTTGATGTCTTCCAGCGACACGACCACCAATCCCTTCAGGCAGGTCACATAAGCGTAGTTGCCGACGATGGTCACATTGGTCGCGCCGCACAGGATGCCATCGGGATTGAAAGTCGTTTCGCGCTTGAGGAAGTTATTGAGCGGATTGCCGTCGATGGCCGGAGCTGCACCGATCAGAATCAGTCCTTCATACTTGTCGGCGACGTAGAGGAAGCCGAACAAGCCATTGATCTTCTGTTCCTTATTTTCCGGCATATGAGTCCGCGTGGGATCCGGGGCGGGAGTGCATGGCGCGGTCACGGCCACGGCGT
>JANLTA010000402.1:0-3415 GCA_031362705.1 Gemmataceae bacterium
GCCAGAGTTGCTAGTTCCTGTCGGTCTACCCTCGCCGATGGATGGGCATAGCTGGTCACGCCGCCGGCGGCTCGCACAATTCCGATGGCTTCCGTCAAGTCGAGGCGCAGTTTGGGAGCATCGGCCGGACCACCGTCATCAAGGAAACGATGAAACGCCTCGCGCACCGTGCCGACTTTGCCTGCGTCGACCAATGCCTCAGCCAAATGCCGGCGACCCAGCGACGCATCACTGGGAAGCGCATCGGGCACCTCGACGCCAAGGTGCCGCAACTTGGCGACCATCTCGGCATAGCGACCGACGCGATGTTCGCGCATGCGGTTGAGGGCTTGATTCAGAGCGGTGTCATCGACGCGGACAAAATAGGCGAGCAAATGCACTTCGCGGCCATCACGTTCGCAAGAAAGTTCAACGGCGGGAATAACTTCGAGCCGTTCGCCGCCGGCTAATCGCGCTGGTTCGTAACCCGCCAGCGTATCGTGATCCGTAAGGGCAATGGCAACCAAGCCAATTCGGCGCGCGACATCAACGACTTGTTCGGGGGTGTAGCGCCCATCGCTGGCTGTGCTATGCAAATGCAGGTCAGCCCGATCCGACTTGGGCGACGCGAGGGCAGCTTGGCACAACTGAGTGAACGGCGAACGTGCCGGCATCGGATTAGCTCGCCGGGGCCGTTTCGGTCAGACTCTTGTTGATGCGATCAAGTACGCCGTTAACGAATGCCGACGAATTGGCGGAGCCGAAGCGACGTGCCAATTCAACCGCCTCGTCGATGACGACTGCCGCGGGGGCCTCAGCGTCGGCAAGCAGTAACTCCAGGGCACCGAGCCGCAGGATGTTGCGATCGGTGCCGGCCATGCGGGCCACGCGCCAGTTGTCGGCTGCTGTGGTGAGCTTTTGATCCAGTTCCTCGGCCCGTGAGGTCACGCCATCATAAATGCGCAGGCAGTATTCGCTCGACTTGGCATCGCGCAGCCGTTCGTTGACGAATCGCTCAATGTCGGGCCGGTCCACGCCGGGATTCAGGTCGCGTTGGAACAACAATTGGAGTGCCACTTCGCGGGCACGGGTACGACGGTACATATCACCATCGTAGCGGTCGCATCGGCGGAAACAAATCGCAGCCGCGTCTGATAACGCCCGGGGCAGCGGCAGAATCGGAACCGTTTGGTAAACTCGCAGTAATGACGTGGAAGGTGCTGGAGCCGCTGGTGCAGGCCGACCCGAGTGCAATCCGCTCGGCCGTGCGGGCCATCACGGAGGCGTGGGGCCGTAAGGCCCGGCAGTTGGCGGTGCAGGATCTGGCCGCGACGCTCAGCGATAAACGCATGGCATTTGTGCTGCGTCTGCTGGATGAAACGGCCGCCCCACCGAGACGCCTCGCCCTCGAATTGATCCCCGGCATCTCCGGCGTGAACGCCAATCTTCGCCGCAACTCTCGTGAGGCCTTGCGCGATCGTCGGCTCCCTCACACAACCCGATTGCAGGCAACGAAAACGCTACTGCGCGGCTTGGATCCGACCGGCAAAGGCGCGGCACTCATGCTACGCGCTTATGTCGCCGGGCTGGGCCGGAAGCGCATTCTCGAACGACTCGACGAAGTGGCGAACGAGTTCGGCAATCCGCCCGCGATGGATATGGTTCGCACGGAGTTGCGGACGCTCGAAAAGCTGCGCTGCCCGCGATGTGGGTCGTTGCGACGACGCAAAAACATGGCCGAGCACTTGTGGAACCGCCACCAGATGTTGCTTGTCGGCCACCGGGCACGCACCGCCATTCAAGCGCTTGATGAACGACTAGCGGCCGTACGGCCCGGCGTCGCCCTGGTGGAGTTTCATCGTGATTTGCTTTGCAAGGGCTTACACGATGAAGAAGCGGTGTCGCATCTGCGTCGGGAAGCGGCGGACCGACATGAGTCGTTGTGCCCGCACTGTTATGCATTTGTGCCCGTGAATGAGCCGCCGGCGTTGCGTCCGGCCGAGGTGGCACCAGGACGTGTATCGGCGAACCGTTGTGCCGTGGTCTTGAGCGAGGTCACTAGCCAACCACATTTGCACATTCGATCCGACTCTGCGATCATTTTCGATGGTGTCGATCCTGAGCGATCAGATACTTCAGCAGCACAACTTCGCAACGGAGTCGTCTGTGCCGTATTTGCATTGATCGTGGCAATTGTCTTGCCGGTGCCATGGCATCTCGTGGCCGCATTCATCTTGATTGTCGCAGCGATGATGTGTTTGGCGCTTGCCCATCGCCAATCCCAGAATCCGCATGATCCGTTGGCCCGCGCAATCGATCTGGCATGGACACGACTGATCCCCGCGCTGCCGCCCGGCGATGCCATTGCACGATTCGCCCTGGCCAGTGTCGGACGTGGCAATCCCGCCAGTCGTGCTGAACCACTTGCAAAAGCCATTATCGATGCCGAGCAAGCTGCCTCGCTGGGCGCGTTACCGGGTGGTGCCCTCGCGCCATTGTGGTGGCTGCAATTTGCCGACAATGGCCACATCAACACCATGATCGCCCGGGTGCGCCGGTGTCTTGAAGGTGAGTTACCGCTGAGCGCGGCGGCCGGCCTTTTGGAACACTGGCGACACGACCGGCCAGCGCGCGCTGAACGCGCCCGCGTCCGGGCTTTGCTGTGCGAACAAGCGTTCGAATCGAGTCTTGGGGTGTGGGACATCGTTGAATTGGGCCGGGCGTATCCAGCGCTGGGCGTGGCATATGGCACCGACGATGTTGATGGCTTGGCCCGACTTTGCTTCGTATGGGAGCAACGACTGATTCGCCCGTGGCAATCGTGCGGCCCGGCAGCGACCGCATTCGAGTTAGCGAGAAACGCGCACCTGGCTGTCGAAGTGATGGAAGCCGCGCCGGATGTGTTGCTTTATCATCCGTTGCCGACACTTGTTGAAAATGACCCTGAGAGGCTGCTACTTTGCGGTCGCGGCATGATTTATCGCGAAGCCCTGCTGCGTGAACCGCCGGGCGAGGTGCGCATCCGCCAATGCGAAGAATGGCGTGGCGGCGGATACGAGGTGCGGTTCGGCCAACACCGGCTGCGTTTCGACCAACCACCCGGACCATTGGTCGAGAAATTGAAATCGTGGGCCAACTTTTTCCTGAGCGACTTTCTGCCCCGCACCGACGGCGTACTGAAGTACCGGGCCAGCGAGCGACTGGGTGTTTTGCTCGGTCCCGCTGTGGTGCGCTGTCCCGAATGCTCCAAAGCGATGATACCGCTGTCGGGACAAATCGGGATTACAACCCACCACGCATGATTCGACAAGCGATCGGCGCAGCGTTTGCAGTGCTTATTGCACGAAAATAGAGCCGATTTTGCTCTTCAGGTGCGAAAAAGCCCTAATTAGCCCGTTGTAAGCCCCACTTGCACCCGTTATTGTGAACTATACTC
>JANLTA010000414.1:0-29262 GCA_031362705.1 Gemmataceae bacterium
GTTTGCGTTCGCCTAGATCTTGTGTAGACGAAGTGAACTTAAAGAGCCCTTGCCGATAATCGCGTGGATGCGGGTTGACCCAAAACCCCGTCGGTCCCCGACCATTGCCTTCCAATCCGTGGCAATGTAGGCATTGTCGGCGATACAGCTTGCTGCCTTCCTTGAGCGTCCCGGCATCAAGCTGCATCCGCTCAATGAACTCCTTGGCAAATCCGAGCGGTTCCTTGTCCGTCTTTTCCGCGACAATCGGATTGGCCGGAGTGCCAAACAGCCTGTTCAGGACGTCGCCGATCTTGGCCCGTTCGCCCGTCGTCAGGTTGCGCGGGTCATGGATGTTGTTCCTGCTCTCTTCGAGTAATGCCTTGTCGTTGTCGTCGAGCTTCAGCACGCCTTCTTTGGCGAGTTGGTTAACCTTGCCATAGTCGATCACTCGCATTTTTTTTGCCGCATCGAATCTTGTCGGCAGCGATGCAATGGTATCAAGCGGCAGATGGCCGGGGTTGTTCAACTTCGTTGGAATTGCCTTGGGCAGGCCCATCACAAGCAGATCTGATCGAACAGGATAGCGCAGTTCGGCAGGGTAGGAATCGACTTCGCCGCATCCGGAAAGTGACGCCAGCATGGCCATCGCGACGAAAATAGAGTACCTGGACGATAAGAAAACACGACTTCGTGCCATGACCCCTCCCGCGCAGCGACCCAGCGTGATTAGCAACGTTTTAAGATCGTGACGGCAACCGTCAAGCGCATTTGCACGCATCATGCCGCACGAAAGCGGCCAAACGAGTCGCTGGCCGTATTAAACCTGAGAACGCCCCGCACTGCGACTCCCGGATTCAAGAACCATGCGTTATGGCCTTGGGCGATTCCTCCAGGTGGTCGGTTTGCTGATCATGCCGATCGGCATGGCCGGTAACTTGATCCATCCCGGCACGATCTCTGAATCACACATTCTGATGACACTTTGCACCGGCGCGGTCGTATTCGGAGTCGGCCGCATGATCCAGGGACCAACCCGAGCGTGATCCGGTTACTTACGATCGCTGTCGTCGTCGCCGTGGTGGGTACATCGTCTGCACAAAACGTCCGCCTTCACGCGGAGTCGTTGCGAACCCGCGAACGGCTCGACGAAGGTGCCGAGCTGGAACGACAGCAAAAGGACGCTGAGGCACTTGAGCATTACCTGAAACTCATCGCTGATGTGCCCGATGAGTGGGTGCCGCTCATTGAAGGACGCGTGCTACGACCGTGCCGCCAGGTCGTACTCAGTCGAATCGCCGTGAATCCACGAATACGCGCGGCTTATTGCGCGCGATTTGAGCAAGCAACGGATGCCGCCGTTCAACGGGCTATTGAGCGCAGGGACATCAGTGAGCTGGATCGACTGGCGGCAGCAAGTTGGCCCACCCGTGCGGCCGCTAACGCTCTTGATATTCTCGGCGATCTAGCGATGGAACGCGGCGACCTGCCTCGGGCGATGCACTGTTGGCGACAAGTGGCGGGTCCGCAGCGCCACGGCGAGTCAAAACTGCCCGATCCTACGAATGTTGCAGACATCCGCGCCAAGTCAATTCTGGCAGCACGGATGCTGGGTGAAACCGTCGAAGCCGAGTTGGAGGGATATTGCCGCGATTTTCCAAGCGCGAAAGGCCGGTTGGCGGGGCGTGAAGGTGTTCTTGCCGAACTGTTGACATCCATCTGCAAAGACTCGGTTACAACTTTACCGCGCGTTGAGCCAGTCACAAGCCGAACATTTGGTGCGAACGAGAGTCGCGTTGGTGCCATGACTTTGCAGCTGCCCCAGTTGGCTCCACGTCGGGTTGAACTGGCCATCGCCTGGCCAAGTTGCGAAGTGCAAACCGACGTCAAGCTGCCGGAACGGAATCCGATTGCATCGCCGCGTCAGTTGACAACCCACCCGTTGATCTGGTCAGGGAAACTCATCGTAGCCGATGGTGAACGCATCCTGGCCTTGCATCCGGACACGGGTCTCATTGTCGATGCGTACGCGCTACCGGGCCGGCCTGAGCAATCAATCGTCGAATCGCGCACGCTGACTTCGGAAGGCAGCCACGTCTACGCCCGCGTCAACAAATCGACACTCGTCTGCCTCGCGGCGGACGGGGCTTCCGAGTCATGGAAATGGCGAAAGGTCTGGGAGCTCAAGGCCTCGACACTTGGGGAAAACATCACTTTTGAAGGCTGTCCCATCGTCACTGATGGCCGGCTTTATGTTTCGTGGCTTTCGTCAACGGTCAACCGCGCTGACCTCACGTTGGCATGTTTTGCAGCGAACCGGCCCTCGGACGGGCCACTGTGGACAAACACGGTGGCCGAAATTCAGTTGGAAGCGGGTAGAGTACGCCTACCGCTGCTGACTCTTGGCGGGCCGAACGTCATCTATGGTACCGACGCTGGCACTGTGATCGCGCTAGACGCTAAAAGTGGCAAGCCGGCATGGGCTGCCAGGTATACGTCGCGCGGCACGCGCGGCTTGCCCGCCAATCTATTGCCGGTGCCGCGTGACCTATGCCCGCCGGTTTACGCCGACGGCCGCGTCTTCGTTGCACCTGCCGATAGCGATGCAGTATTGGCATTTGGCGCTTACACCGGTGTGCCCCTGTGGAATCGGCCGCCAATGCTCGAAGTCGTTCACATGCTGGGAGTGGTTGGCGGCAAGCTCATCGTCACTGCTGAAGGAATCTATCACGGCATCGGCGCAATCGACGTCAAGTCAGGAACGATTGATACCCAGTGGGGTAAGCTCGACGCTGCCGCTCCCTTTGGACGTGGCCTCATTCTTGGCGACTACGTGCTGTTCCCCACGCGGCTCAATGGCCTGCTGGTCCTCGACCGCGCGGGCCGGCCGGTTTATCAACCCACGCTGTTTCACAATCTGCCCGGCGGGAACCTCGCCTACGACGACGGCACGCTGGTTGTTGCCACGGCTGACCACTTGATTCGGTTGAGTTATGCCGCAACGGCTGCAAAGCGACCGGTCGCGCCCCGTTAACCATTCACTGGACGAATCGATCCAATTCAATCATGATGAACTGACCATGTAATTCGAGGATTGAAGTTACCATGATCTCCGTTCGCTGTCACAAGTGTGGAATGGTCGTGCAGGTGCCGAAGGCCGGCAAGCGCCTGTGCGGGTGCGGCACGTGGTTGACAGACGATGGCGAACACGGTTTTGAATTGGTCCATGACGGCGACGCGGCGGCGGCGGAACGATTGAGTCTTGGTTGCCGGCGGCTGTTGCTCGAGTGCGGCAAAGCAATCATTGGACAGCGCGATACCTTGGAACAAATCGTCCTGGCGTTGATCTCGCGCGGTCATTGCCTGCTCGTCGGTGTCCCTGGATTGGCGAAAACATTGATGATTCGCACGGTGGCCGATGCCTTGGCGCTGTCGTTTAACCGCATTCAGTTCACTCCCGACTTGATGCCGACCGACATCACAGGTACGGAAGTCTTGCAAATCGATCGCTCGACCGGCGACCGGGCATTCCAGTTTATCAAAGGGCCGCTCTTCGCCAACGTGGTGTTAGCCGATGAGATCAACCGCACGCCGCCGCGGACACAAGCGGCGCTCTTGGAGGCGATGCAAGAACGCCAAGTGACGGCCGGTGGGCACAAACACAAGCTGCCCGACCCCTTCTTCGTATTGGCGACGCAGAATCCGATCGAGCAGGAAGGAACGTACCCTCTGCCGGAAGCGCAACAGGATCGCTTCATGTTCAACGTCGTCGTGGACTATCCCAGTGAGGACGAAGAATACGAGATTGTCCGCGCAACCACCTCCGGGCCGGCCGTTCAGGTCGAGCGTGTGATCGACGCGGCAGAGTTATTGGAAATGCAAGAGCTGGTGCGAAAAGTGCCTGTTGCTCCGTTTGTAGCCAAGTATGCGCTGCATTTGGCGCGTGCAACCAGGCCCAAAGAACCCGCCGCACCCGATTTCGTCAAGCAGTACGTAACGTGGGGTGCTGGACCGCGTGCCAGCCAGTTTCTGGTGTTGGCTGCGAAAGCGCGAGCCGTGTTGCATGGCCGGCCGTGCGCGGCGACGGAAGATGTGAAAGCCGTGGCCGCCCCGGTATTGCGGCATCGCGTGATCCTGAATTACAACGCCGAAGCCGACGGGGTGACACCGGATGAACTGGTGCGACGGCTACTGGCCGAGATCAAGGTGACTTCTTAACTTCGGGAATCGGCCGGCCCATTTTGGTGAGCAGCATTTTCATATCGGCCCACACCTCGCCTTTCATGTGCGGGGCGCGGTGTGGCAACAGGTACGCCGGGTGGTATGTGACCATCAGCGGGATACCGTTGAACTCATGGAACTTCCCGCGTAACTTGCCGATGGACGTGTTCGTGGCCAACATGTTTTGAGCCGCGGTGCCTCCCAGGGCAACGATATACTTCGGACTCACCAGCGCGATCTGCTTGTCAAAGTACTCGCGGCAATTTGCCATTTCCTCGGGTTTGGGAGCGCGGTTGCCAGGCGGTCGGCACTTGATTGTGTTGCAGATATACACCTTCTCGCGCTGAAAACCGCTGGCTTCGATAATCTTGTTGAGTAGCCGCCCGGCCGCACCGACGAAAGGCTCGCCCTGCTTGTCTTCATCCGCACCGGGTGCTTCGCCAACAAAGCATACGTCCACATCAAATGGGCCGACGCCGAAGACGGTTTGGGTGCGTGTCGAACAGAGTTCGCTGCATCTCATGCACTTCGACACAACCTCGGCGAGCAGGCCGAGTTCTTGCCGCCGCTGCTCAGGCGTCACCGCCGCATGATTATCATCTTTGAATACGTCCTCAACCATTGCGGGTGGTTTCTTTGCCATAATTACATCTGTGTCGGGAGGGGTTAGTGAAATCGGCGCTACGGCCACTCGCGGAACCCACTCAATGCCAGCAGCGCGCAGGGATTCCAGCGATTGGCGAGCACGGCGAAGTGTGTCTGGGTCCGACGGCACGGCTACCTCGTCAATATCACTCTCTGTAGGATCATTAGCGATCATGCAGGGCGAAGGCGAGCGTTGGAGCGAACAATGAGCAGTTTCACGTTGGGTCTCGTGCAAATGAAGTGTGCGACCGACCGCGCCACAAACTTGGAGCGAGCGGTCGAAAAGATCCATGCCCTGGCGGCCAAAGGTGCAAAGGTCATCGTCTTACCGGAGTTGTTTCTCGGGCCGTATTTCTGTCAGCGAGAAGATATCAAGACCTTTGACCTTGCGGAACCGATCCCCGGCCCATCCAGCGAGGTGTTATCCCGCACTGCCAAGGAAGTTGGCGTCGTGATCGTTGCATCGCTGTTCGAGAGGCGAGCACCGGGCGTGTACCACAACACCGCCGCCGTGTTCGACGCCGATGGGGCGCTGCTCGGCTTGTATCGCAAGATGCACATTCCGGACGATCCGCTCTATCTCGAAAAGTACTACTTCACACCCGGCGATTTGGGCTTCCGGGTCTTTGACACCAAGTTCGCCAAGGTTGGCGTGCTGGTCTGTTGGGACCAATGGTATCCCGAGGCAGCGCGGCTCACGGCGTTGCGAGGTGCCGAAGTGCTGGTGTACCCGACGGCCATCGGCTGGCATCCCAAAGAAAAAGCGGAGTATGGCGTAACTCAACACTCCGCCTGGGAGACGATTCAACGATCACATGCAATCGCCAATGGCGTTTATGTCGCCGCGGTCAATCGCGTCGGCCACGAAGGACCAGCGGACAGCGGCCTGGAGTTCTGGGGCGCATCTTTCGTCAGCGATGCCTTCGGCAGCCTGCTGGCCAAAGGCAGTCATGCCGATGAAGAATTGTTGGTCGTCGAATGTGATCGCCGCAAGAGCGAAGATGTGCGCCGTAATTGGCCCTTCCTGCGCGATCGCCGAATTGATGCCTACGAAGGAATAACGCGGCGGATGATTGATTGAGAACAGTACAATAACCACATGTCGGAGCCACTGCCTCCAGCGGAGACCGTTAAGTCGTTTCCCACCGGTCCGGGCGTTTACCTGATGAAAGACGCTCAGGGCGTTGTCATCTATATCGGCAAGGCACGGAGTTTGCGCAGTCGCGCATCGTCGTATTTTCTGAAAGCCGCGGCTGAGGAACAACGCACGGCCGAGTTGGTGAAGCACATCGCCGATATCGAGTATTTGGAAGCGCCAACCGAAGTCGATGCCCTGCTGATGGAATCGCGACTCGTCAAGGACGTGCAGCCAAGGTTCAACAAAGACCTGAAAGACGACAAATCGTTTCCATATTTGCAGATTCGCATGCGCGAGGACTTTCCACGTGTCGAGTTTACTCGCAAGCCTCGGCGCAAGGGCGTCAAACTGTACGGCCCGTTCACCAGCGCTCGTAGCTTACGACAGGCCATTCAAGTGCTGCAGAAGGTGTTTCAGTTTCGTACATGCACACTGGATATTGATGCCGACGATGCCCGCTGGCGGTGGTTTCGGCCGTGTTTGCTGCACAACATTCGCCAGTGTACGGCCCCGTGCAATCTGCGTGTGACCAAGGAGGATTATCGCAAACAGATTCGCTCGCTGCGGCTGGTCATGGAAGGCAAGCGGAAGCGTCTACTTCGTGAGATGGAAGTGGAAATGAAGGCGGCCGCCAAGGAGTTGCAATTTGAACGGGCGGCCCGGCTGCGTGACTCCATTCAAGCGCTCGGCAAGCTGGACCTGCGCGGCGAGGCGACGCCGGACGTTCAGCCCCATGTCTTTCCAGTTGATCCCAAAAAGGGCTTGCTGGGTTTGCGAAAGGTACTGGGTCTACGCGAAGTGCCACGTTCGGTCGAAGGGATCGACATCGCTCACCTGGGCGGCGAAGACACGGTTGCGTCGCTGGTTTCGTTCATTGATGGTACGCCTTTCAAACCCGGCTATCGCCGGTTCAAGATTCGCACGGTTGAAGGTGTGGACGACTTTGCTTCGATCCGCGAAGTGGTGTTGCGGAGATTTCGTTACGCGGCGAACGATGAATCGATCTTTCCCGATGTGCTGATGATCGACGGCGGCAAAGGTCAACTCAGCGCGGCCCAAGATGCCTTCGCGGCATTGCACATGGAGCCGCCATGCCTGCTTTCCTTGGCCAAACAGGAAGAAGAAATATACTTGCCCGACCGGGGTGAGCCGCTGCGGCTCAGTCGTAACTCGGCCGCGCTTCGCTTGTTGCAGTCGGTGCGGGATGAAGCCCACCGGTTTGCCCAACATTACCTCCACCTGCTACGTCAAAAGCGGATGCAAGGATGACTGAATGAAAATCCTCCTGACCAACGACGACGGCATTTACGCTCCGGGACTGCGTGCCCTACGCAAAGAGTTGCAGAAACTCGGCGACGTGACGGTGGTCGCACCAGCGACGGAGCAAAGCGCGGCCGGGCACTCAATTACGTTGTTGACGCCGCTCTTGATTCAAGAAGTCTACGACGAAACCAAGTCATTTATAGGTTGGGCGGTCGAAGGGCGACCTGCGGATTGTGTGAAGCTCGCGCTGCAGGAGTTGTTGCCGGAGCGGCCTGACTTGATTGTCAGCGGCTTGAATGCCGGCTCGAATGCGGGCATCAACGTCATCTATTCGGGTACGGTCGCCGCTGCCGTCGAAGGCGCGTTTTACAACATCACGAGCATTGCCACATCGTTGCAATATACAAAGGCCCAACCGTTAGACTTTCCCACGGCAGCCAGCCTGGCACGTCAGGTCGTGCAACAGATTCTCAAGCACAAGCCGCCGACAGGATCATTGTTTAATGTGAACATTCCGCCGTTGGAGCGTGGCCCCGTGCGCGGCATACGTGTTGGCCCGCAGAATGTCAGTCCCTATGTCGAGCATTTTGATCGGCGCACTGATCCGCGTGGCAGGGTCTATTTTTGGGGTCTGCCCGAGTTGCACGGCCCGGTGCCGCACCCGGATACCGACACAACAATGCTCGACGAAGGTTTCATTACGGTGACGCCGCTGCAATTCGATCTGACCCATCACCGGATGATGGCAACGATGGCCGACTGGCGCTGGGAACTGTAGGCCGCAGCCAGCGATAGACAGCCACCTGGGCTTTCTCGGCTGGCACCTTCTCAGGCCAATGAAACACCATCACCCCTGCGGCCGCTTTGGCTTTCACTTCCGGAATCAATGGCAATCGCGAATGCTGATTGTCACTCAATTCAACGACCACAAACTGCTCGTCCGGATCGGTGGCGGCCGTGTTGCACATGTCGCGACCGGAGTAGTATTGCGCCCAGCAAAACGGATCGCGGATGCCAGCTTCGGCCGGTGCATTTTGCGCAAGCCATTCGCCGGCCGCACGGTGCCCTGCCCTATTCCCGTGCAATGGTTTAGCCAACGATGGACATGCGGCTAAGAATGTTAGCGACACAATGACCGCGAGTAAAGCCGGTTGCGACAACCACAATTGGCGTCTGCGGAACTGAGTTAGATAAGTTACGATTTCGATCAGAGCCAGAGTTGCCGGGTAACAACCTGTCAGCACGATCAGCGCAGTGTGCCGCTCCGACAGGTAGCCGATTTGCGACGACATGCGGATGAGCAGCAATGTGTGCATCCCCGCCAGCACCATCATTACCGCGCCGCCGGCACCATTGCGGATGCGTTTCTGCCAAAACGCCAACCCGATGATGGATAGTATGAAGCCGATTTGCCGCGAACTCGTGGACACCTCGACAATGAGCGCGCGGGTGGCCCATATCAGTTTGTTGCGATGAGTCTGGCCCGCGTCTTGGAACCACACCGCAAGAAGCGCAGGCCCAGATTTGGCGACGCCAAAATAATCTTGCTTGGCGGTCTGATCGCCCATGAGAAACCGGCCGGTGGGTTTGTTGGTGACCCGGCCCGTCGTGGCGAAAAACGGTCCAAAGCAGATAAGAAACCCGGCCGTCAGTGCCGCAAACGAAACCGCAGTCGGTCTTAATGCCCATCGCCCCAACGTCGCCATTCCCGCCATTACTAATGCAACCGCGACCACGATCTCGGCACCTTCTGGTCGGGTCAGAAACGCCAGGCCGGCCGTTACGCCGCACATCGCCATCGACCAATGTGATCGTGTCCGGAATGCACGAGCGGCGAGCCACAATGAGGTTGTCGTGAAGAATAGAAACGTTGATTCGGAAAGCCCATCACTGGTGAAGCGTACCCAGGCAGGCAAGCACTGGAACAGGGCGGCCGCCACCAAGCCGAATTGTCGGTTCAGCAGTTCAGTACCGAATGCTACCATCGGCAACACCAGCAACACGCCGAAGAACGCACTGGCGATTTGTGCGGCTAATGCCATTGCCTGAGGTGTCGTGTCGCCCACCAACAACCGCACCGGCCATGACGCGGCCAACACGGCCAGTGGATAAGCCGGCGGTTGTTGCGCTTCGCGCAACACCTTTACAAATGGTTCGCTCTCGTATTGGAGCGCGTATTTGATGAAGCCAATTGAGTCCCGTGCGGCGACTTCGCTGCGCGACACCGTCCAGACGCGGACACCGATCGCAAGCGCCAATACCAGCAAAAGCGGCCACCACGACGGGCGGGGCGCGGTAAGATCGCAAGGTTCGTCCATGAACCGCTCGAGAGTTAAGGGCGCTCGATGGTACGGCCACACGGGTTCCGGCGTCAAGTCGAAGCCGCCGTCCTATAAAGGCCTAACAATGCTGCACTTGGAACAGAAACATGGCCCAATTCGAGCGTGACGGGATCGCCTTCCAATATCCCGAAACGTGGCAACTGACGCCTGAAGAATACGAATCTGGCTGGGGCATTTCCGTCTTCAGCCCCGGCACCGCATTCCTATCTCTAACAGTTGATGCCGGCGGCACACCTGCGGGATTGTTGGCGGACGCCGCGCTGGAGACCTTGCGAGAAGAATATCAACAGATCGACGCCGAACCGGTGAGCGACACACTGGCCGGCCTACCGGCAATCGGCCACGACCTGCAATTCTTCGCCCTGGATTTGACAAATACCTGCTGCATCCGCGCTGCACACGTTGGCTTTGGAACACTTTTGGTCTATTGGCAAGCCAACGACGCGGAAGAGCAACACCAGCAGGTTCTACGCGCGATGTGCGCATCGTTGACAGTTGATGACGATTGACAACTATCGTGCAAAGCCGGCCATGAACTTGAGAGCGTCACTGGCCGCTTTCAGCATGTTGTCAATAACGGCCTCATCGTGCATGGCTGACAGAAACGCCGTCTCCAATTGCTGACTTGGCCAATAGACACCCCGGTCCATCATGGCCCAGAAAAAGCGCGTGAACCGGGCAGCGTCGCATTCTCTGGCCGCATCGAAATTGTCAATCGCTCGTTCGGAAAAAAACAGTGTCCACATACTGCCAAGACGAACGAGTTGATGTGGGATGCCCTCGGCCGTCAGTAAGTCGCGCAGGCCGTCCTCAAGCCGTTGGCCAGCGTGTTCCATCGCCTGATAGGGCGGATGATCACGTAATTCGCGCAGTGTGGCGATTCCGGCGGCCGTTGTAATCGCATTGCCAGCAGCGTTGGCACCTTGGTGGATCGGCCCGGCCGGCATCAATCGGTGCATGACATTGCGGCGGCCACCAAAAGCGCCAACCGATGTGCCGCCGCCGATGATCTTGCCCAATACGGTGATGTCCGGTTCAATCCCAACCAGCTGTTGTGCACCTCCATAGGCCAAACGAAACCCAGTCGT
The DNA here is from genome assembly GCA_031362705.1 of Gemmataceae bacterium. Lineage (GTDB taxonomy): Bacteria > Planctomycetota > Planctomycetia > Gemmatales > Gemmataceae > JAIBBI01. The sequence goes on from JANLTA010000414.1 coordinate 10,677, forward strand.
CACCTCATCGAATATCAACAGTGATTCGTGTTCCTGTGTCAGGCGTCGAAGCGTTTCCAGAAATGCCAATGTGCCCGGGACCAAGCCCATGTTGGTGGCAATCGGTTCGACAATGACGCCGGCAATCAGGTCGCCATGCTGCGAAAACGCCGATTCCAACGCGGCCACATCGTTGTAGCGCAATACCAATGTGCCATTGGTCGCGCCATACGACACGCCGGGGCATCCGGGCATACCTGCCAACACAGGATTTGATCCCGTCACAACCATCAGGGCATCAACGTCGCCGTGGTAACATCCGGCGAACTTGACAATCATATCGCGGCCGGTGAATCCTCGCGCCAACCGAATGGCTGAGGTAATCGCCTCAACGCCGGAATCAACAAGCCGCAACATTTCGATTGACGGAATGGCTTCGACAATCAATTCGGCCAGCTCGGTCTCGCGCAATGTTGGCGCGGCAAACGACGAGCCGTCTTTGAGCGCTTCCTCAATGGCGGCGACTATCCGCGGATGGCGATGGCCGAAAATCAGCGAACCACGGGCACAACTACAATCAATGTATTGCAGGCCATCAATGTCAAAAATGTGCGAACCGTCGCCTCGGGCAATGAACGGCGGGTCGCCGCCGACCGAACTGAATGCCCTAGCCGGACTGTTGACGCCGCCGGGAATCAGCCTCTTGGCGCGGCGAAATGCCTCTTGGCTCTTCGGACGCATTGTGCGTGATTCCGACATGGCATCACTCTATTGACGCAGTTTTTGCAGGCACGTCACGGCTTCTTCGGCGATCTTCTTTACGGTCTCATCCGTGTTGTCACCGTACAGATGAGCAATATCGCTAGCGAGTTGGCCGGCGAGCCGTCGCGACTCCGGCGTATTCTTTTTGATCAAGTCTTCCCAGTTCTTTGCCGCAGCCGCAACGATTCGTCGCCGGGCTTCACGAATCGCGTCGTCACCGGTTGGCCCTTTGTCCTTTAACTCCGCCAGCTTCACGGACGCCATGACGCAAAAGTTGCGCGCATCCAGATCTTTGTGAAACTGCTCCTTCAATCTTGTCCAGCGTTCACGGGCCGCGGCAAAGTCGTCGAGCGCTTCCAGATGCACGCCCTCCCATGCGAGCAACTCGGGTATAGGCTTCGGAATATCCTTCGATTCCTTCATATTGGCCAGCTCAGCTTCGCGGTTCTTGAGATTCGTCAACGCCGCGATTTTCTGTTTCGCCAGCCATCCGTAAGCCTTGTCGTCGGTCGACTTAGCCTCGAGAAACGCCAGGCCAACGTACTCCCAGTTCCGCACAGCGGATTTGATCTCGCCGGCGTTCTCCGAATACATGGCCGCGCGCACAAGGGTCTCACCTTCGTCTTTTGCCGTCATGTCCGCATTCAGCCGGCGTTGCATCTGATGGTCAAGCAACTGCGCCTCGAACTGCTCCTGCCAAAGGCGCAATTGCTCAGCATTGGCATCATTACTGCCGGGGTGGGCCGCGGCAAACTCACGGCATATCTCCCGTGCTAAATCGTTCTTGCCCGCCTTCACCGCCGCATCGGCACGCTTGAAGAACTCGCTGACCGTTGGCGGCTGCATCAACAGCCATACGAACCAACCCATGCACGCCAGTGCCACTGGCAGACTCACTCCCAGAAACCACGACTTCTCCCAAAACGGCTTCGTCTTGATCCGGACCTTCTTGTTCTTTGCCGCTCCACGCAACACCTTGGCGACATAACGATCCGCGGCATCGGCGGCACCGGCAGCAGGTTTATCGACGATACGCGCGGTCGCCGCGTCCAAACCGGCGGAACGCTGCTCGGCCATCTTCGTTTCAACTTCGCCTAACACCCGGCCCACCATCGCGGCATCGAAGGGCCGATGCTCCGGTTTCTTTTCCATGAGTTGACAGACCAGCGTGTCCAGCCACGGGGGAATGTCCAGCACTTTGCGGCTCGGCCGTTCAAATGGTTCCTGCACATGAGCCGTGAACATTTCCACGGGCGAGTCCTTCTTGAAGGGTTTCTCGCCAGTGAGAAGTTCGTAAAGGACAACGCCGAGCGAATACAAATCCGACTTGGCCGTGAGGTTTCGTTCGCCCTTGCATTGCTCCGGCGACATGTATGCGGCTGTGCCGACTGTACTGTTGGCATTGGTCAGTGCCGTGACATCCTGATCCTTGGCGATGCCAAAGTCGGTGAGCTTGAGTGTGCCATCCTTCAATATCATCAAATTCGATGGTTTGAGATCGCGGTGAATGATGCCTTTTTCGTGAGCGTGTTGCAGTGCCTGACAAAGTTGTTTGCCGAGTTGCACCACCTCCTGCCAACCCAACCGATCGCGCCGTTCGAGAATGCGGTCGAGTGCCTCGCCTTTGACAAACTCCATCGCAAAGAATGGCGTCTTGCGGTAACGGCCCGTGGCATACAAACGAACAATGTGCGGATGATTGAGCTGTTTGAGAATCTCAGCCTCGCGGTCGAATCGAGCCAACGCCGTTTCATTGCCGACCAGGCCAAACGCGATGACTTTGATCGCCACCGGTTGACCGGTTTCCGTGTAAGTGGCCTTGAAGACCGTTCCCATCGCGCCGGAGCCTAGCTCCTGCTCGATGCGAAATGGTCCAAGAATCTTACCGTTCTCCAGCATCGCCACTTGTGGCTCCCAATGATTCAGCTAGTGTGAGTACCGATGAGTTTGGCGCGATCCTGCACGAGCTTGCTATAGTCGCGGAAACGCGGGTGGTCTGCCGAGCCGAGCCATTCGAAGCCGACGGCCTCCACGGTCGTCAGCAGTGCTCCGGCCTCGCGCAGTCGCGCCAGTGCGGTATCGTGATCCTGCCGAAACCTGGCTGAAACGCCGTCAACGGGAATTGCCACCCGATAACCACGGTCCAACAAGTCGAACGCCGTTTGGCTGACACACACGTGTGTTTCCATGCCAGCGAGCAGAATCCACGGGCGATGAGCATCCAGCGAATCAACCAGGCCCGGTGCGCCACAGCAACTGAAACTCTTCTTTGCGGGTCGCTCAGCGGGCAGCTTACCGGATAATGCCGCAACCGTAGCACCAAGGCCCTTGGGATACTGCTCCGTGACTCGCACGGGAAGATCGACAAGTGCCGCCGTGTCCAGAAGAAATGCGACGTTGGAGACCAGGCGGTCGCCATCCGGGATGGCCGGCAACAGCTTTTCCTGCACGTCCACAATCAGGAGCGTTGTGTTTCCGGCAGTCAGTCGCGGCACGGCCATCGTGCGGATTCTCCAATTTAAGGATTTGAGTCAACGTCCGAAACCCGAGGCCACGCGGCAAGGTGGCGACGGACAATCGACAAATCGTCGGTGGCCGATCCGGTGTGAAATTCGCCGCCAAAGCGCTCGGCATAGTGCCGGGCGACAATGCGCTCTGCCGCCGCGGTTGCATCTTCAGATGGCGACTGTCTCCGAAACTGATCGACCAGTTCATTGGGTGTCCATGATGTATGTGGAACCAAGCAACCTGACTTGCGCATGAGTTCAAGCAACGTGCCATAAGCGTGATTACCTTGAGCAGCTTGTCGGTGACGACGCTGTCTGAACCAACGGAAAGACAGCAGACCCGCCACGCCGACGAATGACAACGACGAAACTTGCACCATAGTTCTGCCTGTCCAATCGCGCGGATCAAACGATAGGAACCAGTCGCCCAGCGAGCGCTGGCGGTCGGCATTGTAGTCCAGCAAATAATTACGAAAAAAACTGCTACCGCTGTCAAGGATCGAGTCGACAAACCTGGTCAACAAACTCTCCGACTCCCGTTGCGATGGGCTTTCCGGCGTCGGGTCCAGCGTGAGCCAATGCCACGATGTGGTGCCATTACCCGTTGGCCGGCGAATTGCGGCTTCGACCCAACTATGGGCATGGCTATGGCGAACGACGTATTTGCCGTTACCGAGTGATTCCGCGCCGTGAAAGCCCATCACAACGCGGGTTGGCACGCCCTGACAGCGTAAAAGTAGTGCCAGCGCAGACGAAAAACGATTGCAATGGCCTTGGCGTAGGTTCAGCACGAAGTCCTCGATGGGGTCCAACTCGACATCATTTCGATCCAGCGTAAACGAATAGCGAAAATCGCCACTCGTGCGCAAGTACAAATCGAAAGCCCGGGCGATGCGCTCGTGCAATTCGGCCGGAGCTTTCTTGCCGCTCACCGGCGGGTCGCCAGACCACGTCAATTGTCCCTTCGCAATCAAGTCTCGCAGCAGCTCATCTGAGAATTGCCGAAGCCGGGGCAATCGATTGACAATCGTGAGATGTTCCTCAAGCGCAGGGTCAATGAACACAGGCAACCCGATGTCCACATCGGGAAGTGGAGCCAGCACCTGCCGATACTCCGGATGAGATGGCAAAGACGAAACCGTGGGTGGAAACACATCGCCTTCTTGCTGAGCGACCCAACCGTGCCGGACATCGCGATCGCCGATGGTCTCAACGGGCGCGCGATACATCCGGCCTTCACGTTCACCCAAGGGTGCCCACACGGGGTCGGCCAAGAAGAACGATTGATGCAACTTCATCGGATAGGGAAATGTCACGATGAATTGATTCGGACCAAGGTCGGGCAACCCCTGCGCTTGCTCACCGCGTTTCAGTGTTCGTGGTCGCACAAACGGAACAATTGGCCCGGCATCCGGCAGGACCATGCGGCCCATTCTTCTTTGATCGCCATACGAGGCCCAATTGCGGTTCTGCCATTTGCCACGGTCGTAAAAGTTGAAGGTCGTCCCGCGCCATCGTTGGGCCGGCGATAGGTCCAATTTAGGTCGGCCATTGGCGGTTTCGACGCGAACGGTGAACGCTTCCTCGTCGCTCACATTGAGTTCGCCACTCAAATTGAGATCAATAGCCGGCCGTTCGTCGCTGTATCCAGTCTGAAGCCGGTTGGCCAAGCTGCCATATTCCCATTTGGCGTCTGTCACCCGCGGCATCAACATCGAAAGTGCCATTGCGGCGACAGCAATTGGTAATGTCATTGTCGCTGTACGCCAAAAGCCCGGACCCGCCGGTTCATTGGGCTTTGTTGGTCGTGCCGCCTGGACACGGTCGGCTACAGCGTGAAAATCCAGTAGGCACGCTGCGGCGGCACATGCATAGGCCAGCGTCATCACGCAGATGATGCTGTCGCCGCCGAGGGCGCTCGCCAAGCCGACGCCCATCAGGCCGACGAATTGCAGGCCCCAATAGTCGCCGACGTGTTTCGGGCGAAACAACTTGGCTGGAATGACGACGAGGACCAGCGGGCCTAAGTATGGCAGCAGCGAAGCGGGCCAAGGCAAGTACTTCAATAACGTTCCCGAAGGCTTAATGATCTGAAGGGCGATCCAACCCAGGACGACCACTGCAATGACGCCACCGACAACGTTGGCGGCTCGCAACGAAAGCGACCAGCGACCTTCCACGCGGTAGGCAGTGAACAATGCCGCACCGGCGAGTACGGCAATCACCGTCATCTCCGGTAGAAACGACCATTCGGCGTAAACCAGACATGCGCACGACAATGCCAAACTGACATACAAACTCCGATGAAAGCGCAATAAACCCGCATCGCCAACCGCGCGAAAGTCAGACATACAACACCTCCGGCGGCCGGTAATAAAGTGACGTCCGAGCCGGATCAACACTCAGCACATACCCCGTCAGACCGGCGGGCAACACGCGCGTGGGTGCCGCGACAACAATTGGAGTGCGCGCGACATTGAAGCGTGCATCATCAGTTGGCCAGGGGCGTGAGGTCGATGAAATCGTTGGCCATTCCGCCAGCCCTTTCAAGGCAGTAATCGCGCCGCGCCGATGATCGAGATCAATGCGCCGCCAACCGCTATCGGCCGTGAAGGCGAGTGTCAAACGGCCATCCTGGCCCTGCGACCATGCGACCACAAAAGTTGCCAGGAACGCCAAAGTCGCCTCGGCATGGCCTGGCGTACTGCCAGCCAAGTCGGCAGCGACAATGAGCGACGAGCCTGCCGAGCGGTCCAACTCACGGACCATCGGTGTGCCAATTCGCGCGGTCGTGCGCCAGTGAATCCAACGCGGACTATCGCCGGCGCGAAATGGTCGCAAGCCATGAATATCGGTACCCTCACTAAGGTGGCGCACCGCCAACCGTCGTTGACCACGTATGGCGGCCTTCCCTTTCAAGCGCCGCATCAGTCGTTCCAATTCCAATTCGCCACATGAGGGATAAATCCAACATTGACAAGGTACATCTGCCTGTCGCACCGTCTCAACCAGCCCGAATGGGTAACTATGCCGCAATTCCAGTCGGGCTGATTCCACTATCCCTCGCTGCTTCGGATGCAAGGAATGAGTTTGCCCGATGTGCCCTTTCGCCATGACCGATGTCGTCTGGGTTACCGATGCTACTCCGGCCCAATTCAAAGCGCAATCCAGTCGATGCAACGATCTTCGCGATAAGTTTGTCAACAAGACATAGGTTCGGGCCATACCATTGGCGTGGACGCCTTCAGGCAGATCAACCTCAACAGTGACGCGGCGCAAACTACGTCGCACCTGGAGCCAGTTGACGATTAGCAAAACCAAAACAAAGCAACCGATGACGAGAAGTAAGTTAATGTTCTTGAACAGCGCAATGCCGACGAGCGCGACGGTTACGCCCACCCAGTACCAGCCGGCTTTAGTGAGTCGCACTCGATGAACCGCTGGTCGCGACGCCACGATCGCACCTCGATCACACTGGCACCGCCGTGCCGTCCATAATTTCACTGAGCAGATCGCCGGCCAACTCGGCCGAGCTTCCGGGCGCGGCTCCACGCAACAACAGGCGGTGCGACAACACGGCCGGGGCAAGTTGTTTCACGTCGTCGGGAATGACATACTCACGCCCTTCGACTCGCGCCAAAGCCTGGGCGGCGTGGTACAGGGCGATGCCAGCACGCGGGCTGGCCCCCACCGTGATTTGCTCGTGGTTTCGCGTCGCTGCAAGCAAATCGAGTATGTAGTCGGAAATCTTGTCGTCGGCACGAGTGCCGCGAATCAACTCCTGAAGTGACCGCAGTTCAAGGTTTGAAATGACGGGCTTGAGCCGATCCACGGGTTCACCGCCCCGGTGGCTTATCAGCACATCGCGCTCGGCCGCGCGATCCGGGTAACCAATTGAAATGCGCATGAGGAAACGATCAAGCTGACTTTCGGGCAGCGGGTACGTGCCCTCGAACTCAAACGGATTCTGCGTCGCCAGCACTACGAACGGCGGGCCCAGCGGATGCGTTAGCCCGTCCACGCTCACTTGCCGCTCGCTCATCGCCTCAAACAGAGCGCTCTGAGTTCGCGGTGTGGCCCGGTTGATCTCATCGGCCAGCACCACCTCGGCAAACAATGGCCCGGGTTGAAAAACGAACTGCTGCGTATCCTGACGAAAGATGCTGGTGCCAATCAAGTCACTGGGTAGCAGATCCGGCGTGCATTGGATGCGATGAAATACGCAGCCGAGACTGCGGGCAATGGCCTTGGCTAACAAAGTCTTGCCGACGCCCGGCACGTCTTCGAGTAAGATGTGCCCTTCGGCCAGCAATGCGACTACCGCAAGACGAATGACCCGTGGCTTGCCCAGCACGGCAGTCGCGATGTTGGCTTCCAGCCGCTTGACCAGCCGCGCCGCGTCGGCAACGGAAATCGGGCTGCGTGGCGGCTCAGGTTGACCGTTGGTCGCGGCATTCATAGTTCGCTACCAATGTACGGCCCAACCGATATTTCATCCAGTCCGCACCGCGCAATGTGTCCCTCATGAAACCTGAAGCGCGTGAATTTTTCAGCTTGCCCAATGAAGATGCCATTTGCCAGGCCATCTTCGCCGGCACGATTGCGCTGGGCCGGCCCGATGCTGTTATTGCTCGCGAATTAACCGATGGCGTGATGCACTTTATTTTGGCGGATGCGGATCACGGGCCGCAGGACGACGTCAACGAATTGGTGGTCAAACTTGTTCGCGAATTGGGGCATCCGCAACTGGCGCAGGTCTTGGACATTGCATCGATCACGACACCGTGGACGGGTTATTCAACAGAACAACTGCAACTGCCCGAAACAATGTCACGCGAACGGGTTTTCCCGCCAAACTTGATTGCGGCGCACGACGCTGGTCTATTGCGACTTTTTCATCTCGATCTCCCGTGTCATCTCGTAGGCGGCGTGATGCCGCGCCCGCAAGCGTCATTGAGGCCACAGGAATGGCACGAGCGAATTTCCGACGCGCGTAAGCTCTTTGGCCGACACGTGATAATCGATGATCCTGAGCATCTACTTGGTGGGGCAGATGCGACCGAATGGCTAAATGCTATCGTGGCCGCACTCAACGCCGAGGATCTTCACGGCATCCTGGCATTCAATTCATCATCAGCCGACAGCGAAGTTCGGAAATCGCTCTTCTCTCCGCGTCAGCCGTCGCTCTGGGGTGAAGAAGCGACCCACCCGGCCCGCGAGTTATTGCAAGTCAGCCTAAAAAAACAATTCGCTAAGTCGCCAATCTCACGGCGATGGCACTTGTCTGCGTCTGATTTTAGACCTGAATGCCGCGATTCCATGATGTGGCTTGAGGAGTTTATTCAGCACCATCCATTGATAACCATCGTCTTTGATCGTCCACGATCTAACAACAACGCGGTAACAGCAAACGTGCTACAGCACGTCGAGGTGTCACTCGTCGCCCTCCGCGGTTATCTTGCCGGGAGCGCGGACGTCGGCACCTTTTTGTCAAAGGTCGGCAGCCTGACGCGATTAGCCCTCTCGGCCGGTCATGCAAAGCGAGCCTTTCTTCGCAATGCCGGGTCGGCCGAACTTCGCTCCGCGTTCCTAGCGGATCGTTCGTCGCTGTATTTGTTTGTGTCGGGATTGCAGATTGTGACTGAGCATTTTTTTGCACGCGATTGCAGTGACCGCACAGAGTTTGTGTCGAAGATTCGTCAGCAAGTCATCGATGCTGTTGCTGCCGACAGCCCCATTCAGGCGACTCAAGTGGCTTTCGACAACGATGAAACAACCATTGAGATATCACTGGCAACGCCAAATGAATCGCTTGCCGAGCTTGTCGCAACTATTAATTGCACCAATGTTTGCGTCGAAATAACGCCTGATGTTAGCTTAAACGGCAAGCTCGCTTCGTTATTGGAATTGCTCTGGTTAGCCACCCCGGTCGAACGTGTTTATTTCGCCCACAACTGAACACGTCCGTCCCAATCGTGTCTATTTGAATGGGGGCACGATGGCCTTGCCACGTATTTTTCACTGTCTTCAGCGGAATAGAAAAACCGTTTGTATCGACCCTCTTGCGGATTCCTCAAGTATGGTCCATACTGATTGTAACGCCCCTAGCTGGAACCTCCCGGTAGAGAACGCCAATGGCCGTGCCGAACGACCGTTCTGACGATGTGTTTGCTCCCGGTGGTCACATCCGCGAGGAACTGTTCTCCGATGAAGCCCTGTTTGCGCTGGCCCGGTGCCTCGATTATGCCCGCAGCACTAAGTGGGATAGCGTTCGCAGCCCGCATGTGTTCATGGGTCTGCTCGACGCCAATGATCTCGGCGTGCAACAGTGGGCGGAACGACTCGGAGCCGATGTACCGCGACTGATCGAACAATTCGAAGAGCTGTTTCTCCACGAATGCGGCGACGATGAGCCGCTGCTTCGTTTGCATCGCGAGTTCTTTTCCGACAATGTGATTCGACTGTTGCGCGATTCGGTCTGCCGGGCCGTTGAACATTTGCGTGATCAAGTCACGGCGCTCGACATCCTGATTACCATTTTCACCACGCCCAACAGCATCGTGGCCGAGTGCTTTGAACGCATCGGCATCACCGCCGCCAAGCTCACGGAACTCGCCGTTTTGGCGGAACAAACCGTGGGACGGTCGCTGTAAGGCCCTTTCTAACTTGAGTCAATTTCTCTTCATTGTGTAGTTCCACGACCGACCGGTTGCCCTAACCGGCAAACTTGATGCATCCTACACCCCGTTTTCGGCCCAGTTCCGGCCGTTCTATTGGTTTGCCCGCCATGACTGAATTACGATGGTGTCGAGCGAAGGAGGCCGACATGAATCGCACCGTGATGACAATTGCCGCCGCAGGGGCGGTCTTGATGGGTGGCTGCCGTAGCAGTTGCTGCAAAAAGCCAGTTTGCAGCAGTTGTGCCCCGCCAGCACCGGTCCAACTTTATGCCCCGAATACCGCCAATGCCGCACCGGAAGTGTGGTTGCCGGCCGCACCTGCACCACAGACGCAAGTGACCCCGCCCGCACCCTTTCCGGTTGAACCGCGCGCCGCTAACTTCGGCACGACGAATCCATCGCGCATCGCCAATGTGCCGACGGAGATCATGCTCGAGAAGCCGGAATACACGGAGACGAATCGGCGTGAAGTCACGTCGCTGAAAACCGTTTCCGGAAGCGTCAGCAGCAAGCCGATCGCGTTTCTCGAAATCGCGCCCGGTCGGCTGGCGACCGGTCCACGACCCACGCTCGATGAACTGGATCGCTTGCAGCGCGCCGGTTATCGCCGGGTTTATGTCGTCGGGCCAAATAACAATTTGAACGACAGCGACAAACGAGTCTTTGCCAGCCGTGGGCTGAACATTGAAGCCGCCACAGCGAAGATCAGCACGACTGAACCAGCCTACGTGTTCGCGGATGATTCGAAGCAACTCCGCGACTGGTGGGTCCGCCATATCAAGGAATCCGAGTTCGTTTCCGATGAAGCCGCTCGCATTCGAGCCGACCGACTGTTTCAATAACAGTTGTCGATCGACGAGCTTTCGCCCATACTGGCCCTCGGTGACCGCCCGGGGGCCTTTTTCATGTCTGCATCGGACCAGGAACTCGGCCTCAGCCGGCCAGTCGCATCGCCGATTTACCCTTCCACCGTTTATTCGCTACCCGACCTCGACGCTCTTGATCGCATCAACGACGGCCACGATGCCGGTTATAACTATGCCCGCGATAAGCACCCGAATGCTGCGGCGTTGGCCTCACAAGTCGCCACTATGCACGACGCCGAATGGGGCGTCATAGCTGCCAGCGGCATGGGCGCGATCTCCGCAACGTTGCTATCGCTTCTCAAGTCCGGCGATCATGTCGTGGCTAGCGATCAGGTTTACGGCGGCACTATGCAGTTGCTGCGACAGCAATTGCCGCGTTTCGGCGTAACGACCACGTGGGTCGACTGCAACGATCTGGCTGCTGTTGAAAAAGCGCTACGGACGCCAACCCAAATGTTGTTCGTGGAGACCATTTCCAATCCACTGGTGCGGGTTTGCGATTTGAAGCGACTCGCGGACATGGCAGGGTCGCGCGACGCCAAGCTGATTGTCGATAACACGTTTGCGACGCCGCTGCTGTGCAAACCACTTAGTCTCGGAGCCGATGTGGTCATCGAATCCATGACCAAGCTCATGGGCGGCCACAGCGATGCGACACTGGGCGGGGCGTTTGGCAAAGACCCGAAAATTGGCGACAACTTGACAGTCGCCGTCAGTCGCTGGGGAATGAATGCCAGTCCATTCGATTGCTGGCTTGCAACACGTAGCCTCGCGACCTTGGAGTTGCGTGTTCGCGCTTCCAATCACAATGCGGCGGAATTGGCGCGATGGCTGGAGATACATCCCAAAAGAACGCCAATCCATTATCCTGGTTTGCCAAGCCATCCGGACTACAAATATGCGACGAGCCAATTCGGGCATGAACCGGGGAACATGTTGTCGATCGAGTTGGACTGCGGCCGTGACGCGGTAAACGCCTTCATGCGCCGCGGCACCGGTATCCCATTCGCCCCATCGCTCGGCGGCACGGTCACAACGTGCAGCTATCCGGCCGGCACATCGCATAAGTTCGTCGACAAGGCCGAAAAGGATCGGCTGGGAATCACCGAAGGGCTAATCCGCATTTCCGTGGGGGTTGAGCCGCTTAAGGAGATTTTCAGGAACATGGAGTCGAAGTTGTGATGTAAGCGCATAGCCGCCTAAGAATCCCTCCCCTACCCCTCCCTTCGAGGGAGGGGAATAAGAACTTACACTACCGAGGGAGGGGAATAAGAATCGACACTACGCCGTTACTGCTTCGTCCTTCTTTTCCACCAAGTCCTCCGGTGGCGGGGTGCCGGCTTCGACTTGGTTCATGACCTCGTCGGGCAACATAAACGAGTTGGCCAGCGTGTCGTCGTCTTCGTTCAACACTTCCGGGAACTTGTGCCTTAGCACCAGCACCGAGAAGATTTCCTGCACACCTTCCTCGAAGCGCAGGAAGCCTAGAATCTGGCCATTGCGCATATCCACGGCCCATACGCCGCATGAGCGCTCTTCGGGGTTGGGCAGACGCTCGGTAATCGGGATGCCGCTGAACACGGCTGATTCGCGAACCTGCGACAAGCCGATGAAGGCAATAGGCCCGAAAAAGTCGATGCCGCGGGTGAAGCCAGGCAACTCGGTGATCATTTCGAGTTTGCCTGTGTTCATGTCCACGTGCGAGAGGTGCCCTGCCCCGCTTTCGAGAACCCACAACTTGTCGTTGTACCAGCGGGGCGAGTGCGGCATCGACAAGCCCCGGGCGATGAATTCCTGGGTATCGACGTCCATGATGACGCCGCCGCGGGCCTTATTCTTGCGCCAGCCGGCGTTGGTGTTGGTCTCGCCGAGAGCGGTGACGTACTTCGGGCGACCGTTGACCATTGCTAAACCATTCAAGTGGCAACGATCTTCGGACGCCAGGCCGGTGATGAACTTCGGCCGCCATACCGGGTGAAAGTTTGCGTCCTTTCGCACCTTGCACAAGCACGAGAAGCGCGTATTCACGATCCACAACTCGCCGTCGTTGTCATAACCGATTTCGTGGATGCCGATGTTGCCCGTGCAGTGTTGCCAGCGCGGCAGGAAGCAGGCATCGTGCTTACCTTCCGGTGGCAGTTTATGGGCGACATCCGGTTGGTTAACCATTTCCCAAACGTGAATGTGAGTGCCCAACGCCAACTTGCCATTTTGCTGGCACATGCCCATCGGCGTGTGGAAGCTGCGAAAGTGCGTGTTGATCTTGCCGTCATCCACTCGGGCGATGATGAGCTTGCCGGCCTGATATGTCGAGATCGCCAGGGAGGCGTTCATCTGCGTCAACAAATCGGCCAGCGACGTCGTATGAACGCTGCGCAGCCTCATGCCGTCGTCTTTGGGAGCGGCTTCTATCTTCTCATCCGCCATGGCGGCTATCTCCAGTTGCGTGTGTCAAAGTTTCGCCCGGCGTGTGTGCCAGTCGGTTTCGCGTTCATGCATCCGGGCAATGCGGAACAGTTTTTCTTCCTCAAACGGCGGGGCTAGTGCCTGCAAGCCGATGGGCAAACCGCTATTGGTAAAGCCGCACGGCACGCTGATCCCCGCAATGCCAGCAAGGTTGCAAGAGATGGTGTAGAAGTCGGACAGGTACATCGCCAGCGGGTCGTCGGATTTCTCGCCGATTCGGAACGCCGCCGTCGGTGTGGTCGGCCCCATCACCACATCGCACTGGGCGAACGCGGCGTCAAAGTCGTTTTTAATCAGCCGGCGAACCTTGAGTGCCTTCACGTAATAGGCGTCTTTGTAGCCGCTGGAAAGGGCGTAGGTACCCAACATGATGCGAAGGCGCACTTCCGGGCCGAACCCTTCGCCCCGGCTGCGGGAATACATGGCAATCAGGTCAGCAAATTCCTTGGCTCGGTGGCCGTAATGCACGCCATCATACCGGGCCAGGTTGCTCGACGCCTCGGCCGTTGCGACCAAGTAGTAAGTCGCTATGGCATATCGGCTGTGCGGCAACGATACATCGACAACCTTCGCGCCCTGTTTTTCGTACACCATGAGGGCAGCACGCACCGCCGATTCAACTTCGCCATCCAACCCTTCGCTGAAATATTCTTTGGCGACTCCGATGGTCAGCGGCTTGATCGGTTGATCGAGCGTTGTGGTATAAGCCGGCACAGGTCTGTTGACGCTCGTGCTGTCGCGAACATCGTGACCGGCAATTGCTTCCAATAACAACGCGGCATCATAGACATCGTGGGCAAACGGCCCGATCTGGTCCAATGAGCTGGCAAAGGCGACCAGGCCGAAGCGCGAGACACGGCCATAAGTCGGCTTGAGGCCGACCAGACCGCACAGTGATGCGGGTTGCCGAATGGAGCCGCCGGTGTCGGTGCCAAGCGCCAACGGTGCTTCGCAAGCTGCTACCGCTGATGCTGAGCCGCCCGATGAGCCACCCGGAATCCGTTCCAAGTCCCACGGGTTTCGCGACGGGCCGAACGCACTATTCTCCGTGGACGAACCCATCGCGAACTCGTCCATGTTCGTCTTGCCGATGATGACGGCGTCGGCCTTTTCCAAAGCCGTGATGACGTGAGCATCATATGGCGGCCGAAAGTTCTGCAGAATCTTGCTGCCGCAGGTCGTGACTTGGCCTTTGGTGCAAAGCACGTCCTTGATGGCGACCGGCACGCCCGCGAGGCGACCGAGCGTTTGGCCCGCTTTGCGTTTGGCATCAATCGACCGCGCCCGCTCCATTGCTGCCGTGTCATTCACATGCAGGAACGACTTCACTCGGCCGTCGCGGTCGTGAATGGCTTGCAGATACGACTTGGTAATGCTCTCAGCCGACTCGCCCTGGGCCTGAGCGGCAAGCAATTCACCGGCAGTTCGTTCAACGGACGTCATGATTCGAACACCGCTGGGACGGCGAAAAAGTCGCCATGACGTGCCGGTGCGTTGGCCAGGGCTTCATCGACGCTCAACGATTGGCCCGGCTCATCCTCGCGAAAGACGTTCGACACCGGCAAGGGATGGGCCATCGGTTCCACACCATCGGTATTCACCTGCTGCAATTGATCGACATATTCGAGAACAGCGCCGAGTTTCTTGCTGAGGACGGCCAAGTCGGCTTCGTTGAGATCCAATCGGGCCAGGTGCGACACCCAGCGAACTTGTTCGAGGTCCAGGGCCATCGCCGACCTCCACCGGGAATGAGCAGGGGCGGAAGCCGCGCTCCCGCCCCGATCGCTTCCACGCCCCCAATTGGGGATTAGATATTGGTAATTTGGAACGGCTTTTTCTTGATCGGCTTCTGGATCAAGCCACTGCGAATCGCACTGACGGCGACACGGATGGTATGCACCATCCCGTTGGCGTCCTGCACCTTGACCCGCTGCAGGTTCGGCTTGAACTTCCGCTTGGTGATGCCCGTCGGCTTCTTACCGACGCCACCAAGGTACTTCGCCTTACCGCGATAGCAAATCTTGTTTCCCATCGACGGCTTCTTGCCGGTGATGGCACATTGCATTCCCATGCCAAATCTCCAGTAAACGAGCTAATATCCTAGCGATTCAGCCTTAGACGACAAGTCATGACTTCCGACACCTCTTCAGGCGGTTCGCAGCATTTGAATCGATTTTCCCACGGCGTTCATTGTCTTTTCGATGTCTGATTTCGAATGGCAGGCGGTCAGGAACATTCCGAGGCCCGGCAAGTCTACGCCGTTGAGCAGCATGGCTTGGCGGAAGCTGTGAATGCGGGACATATTTTTGTCGCCATCGAGTTGGCCGACTGAGCCGTCATGAGGGATGAAATCGTCGCTATCGGGTCGTGGACCGCGATATTCGGGCAATAGGTGCAGCAACGAGAAGTCGCCGTAGCAGACCCAATCAACGTCGCGCTGGGCGAACATTTCGTTGAGCCGGTTTTTCAGTAATGTTGCCGCCTCGTTGGCTTGTTGCGTGGGTTTCCCCGTCGCGACGCGCTCCAGAGCGGAGATGCCGGCGGCAGCACTCAGCGGATTGGCGTTGTAGGTGCCCGGATGGCGAACCTTGGGTTTGCCCGGACGGAACTCAATGTGTGCGAGCAAGTCGGCGCGGCCGCCGAGGCAGCCGCCGGGCAGGCCGCCGGCGACGATCTTGGCCATCGTCGTCAGGTCGGGTTTGATGCCGTAATGAGCCTGTGCCCCGCCTGGGCTGACGCGGAAGCCGGTGATGACTTCGTCGAAAATCAACACGCGCTGAAACTTGTCACAAAGTTCACGCAAGGCATGCAGGAACGGCCCGCGAATTGGCACCTTGCCCCAGTGTCCGCCCGTCGGTTCGAGAATGACCGCACCGATTTGCGGATCATCGCGCAATGTCCGCTCGGCGGCAGCCGCGTCGTTCGGGTCGATGACGATGGTATTCGCGCTGACCGCTTCTGGCACTCCCAGCACCGGGGCGCCGTCATATGGTGAATAGGCGCTCGGCATCACGAAATCATGCCAGCCGTGGAAGTGGCCGGTGAACTTGAGTATCTTCTGTTTCCCCGTGGCGGCCCGGACAATGCGCAAAGCCATCAACGTCGCTTCGGTGCCCGACGATGTGAAGCGCACGCGCTCGGCCGATGGCACGAGCTTGCGAACCAACTCGCCCCATTCGATTTCCATTGCATGACAAGCACCCGGATGGGTCGCCCGCGTGATTTGTCGCTGCACGGCGACAATGAGTTCATCCGGACAATGCCCCAACAACAACGATCCGTGCCCCGACCAATAGTCGATCAACTCATGCCCATCGACATCCCATTTGTGAGACCCTTTGGCGCGATCAATGTAAACTGGAAACGGCTCCATGTAACGCATGTCATGCGTGACACCGCTGGGGAACAGGCCGCGCGCCTTTTCGTACAAGCGGCATGATTGTGGAAATTCAGCGTGGTATTGTTCGGAAATCATGTAGATAGATTAGCGAACTATGCGGCGGCGATCACCGCACCGTTGGGCAAATACCGATCCAACACGTCTAACGTTCTTTCCGTCGCGCCCTGCTGCGATTTCACGAACGCCTTGGCATTTTCGCCGAGTTGTTCACGAGTTTCCGCTTCCAGCAACTGTTCAATCGTCGTGGCGAGTTGGAGGAAATCACTCACTTGCATCGCTCCGCCAGCAGCGACAAGTTGCTCTGCCGTCGCACGGAAGTTCCAGACATGGGGACCAAAGGTGACGGCAGCACCATAGGCGGCCGGCTCGATCATGTTTTGGCCGCCGCGTTGGCCGTCGAGGCTCCCGCCGACGAAGGCGATGTCGGCCAGGCCCCACACGGCTCGCAGTTCGCCAATGGTATCGACGAGAATGATCGAACCATGCGGCACGGCACACGGCATGGCGCTACGGCGAACGAAAGGTAAGCCACTTCGTTGCAACAACTCAGCGACCGCGACAAATCGCTCGACTTGGCGCGGCACCAAGATCAAGCGCAAGCCGGCGTGTCGCTTCAGAAGTTCCTGATAGATGTGCAGACAGCCTTCCTCTTCCGGGGCTTGGGTGCTGCCGGCGACCCAAATCGTGTCGTCGGGTTGAATGTCGAACAAATCGGCTAAAAAGTGGGTTTGCGGATTTGATCGTTCCGTGGCCACACCATCGTATTTCACGGAACCAGTGACGGCGACGCGCTCTGGATGCACCCCAATGGCGATCAAATTGTCGGCATACTCCTGAGTCTGCACGGCGAAACAATCCACGCCGCCGAACACCATGCGGGCGAGCGGTCCGGTCGCTCGCCAGTGTCTGGCGCTCTTCGGACTCAGGCGACCATTGATGACTACAACGGGGATTTGTTTACGTTTCGCGGCGGCCAACATCCCTGGCCATAGCTCCGATTCGGCAATGACTAGCAAATCCGGTCGAACGCGGCGAAACGCTTCATTGACGGCCCACGAGAAATCATGCGGCCAGGGTACGACCGTATCAAAACAACGTCGCGCTTCGGTCAGGCCGGTTTCTGTTGTTGAGGAAACAACCACTTCACAATCCGGTCGGCGGGCTCTGAAGCGGGCGACAACATTGCGCAGGAGATGGATTTCACCGACGCTGACGCCGTGGAACCAGACACGCGGCCGGGCTTTAGTCGGGATGTTGATGCGACCCGTCAGCTTTTCACGAAGATTGGCGCGGCCTTTGGATGAGGTTAAGAGGCGCTTGGCGACCCACGGGGATGCCAAGGCCAGCGCGACGAGATATGCGGCATCAAGTGGAGTTGGCATCGCGTCCTTGCATTTGTCTTCTCTATGATTCCTTCGTGCCCTTTGTGTCTTTGTGGTTATCTTTTAGACCAACCACAAAGACACAAAGGGCACAAAGATCAAACAAAGAAAACCAAATCTATCGCTTGCTTCCGGCGGCTTCCAGCTTCATGTGGCAATTCTTGTATTTCTTGCCGCTGCCGCAGGGACATGGGTCGTTGCGACCGACTCGTTCTTTGGCGTTGCGGATGGGCTCGGGGCGTTTGTCGTTGGTCGAGGCATTGGTACTGGTGCCGTCGTCGGGGCGCGGGCCGCTTTCGGCGGCGAAGCGCGGGGCGGCCTCGTGAACGGCGCGGAACTCCAACTCCTGGAAACCCTCTTCCTCTTCCATGCGAAATACGGCATCAGTGATGCGGTCTTGCAGACTCTCCCACATCTGGTCGAACGCTTTCATGCCCTCGCGCTTGTATTCCGTCTTCGGATCGACCTGAGCATAAGACACCAGGCCGATGCCGCTGCGCAGGTGATCCATCGTGAGAAGGTGTTTTTTCCACGCGTCGTCCAG
>JANLTA010000438.1:0-7869 GCA_031362705.1 Gemmataceae bacterium
GCAATACCGGTTGGGTGAGTTTTGAGTTGGATCCATTGCTCGAAGACCCGGAGCGCAACATCCCGGTCGCCGAGCGGATTGCACAGTATGTCGAGACCGGCAAGAAATGGAACACGGGACACCGCAACCGCATGATCAAGGTGCCGGCCACCGAAGCGGGAATTGGTGCTTGTGAAGAACTTTGTGCAGCCGGCGTCACATTGAATGTCACGCTGATATTCAGCGAACGGCAATATCACTTGGCCCGTGAAGCCGTGTGGCGCGGTGCCCGCAAACGCAAGAACCTCGATAGTTTCAAATCGGTCTACAGCATCTTCGTCAGCCGTTTGGATGTTTACACAGAGAAGCACTGCCCGACTCTGACACCCGCCGCCCAAGGCATGGTCGGCATCGTCAACGCCAAGCGGCTGTGGCAGCAGAACCAGGAATTCTGGGCCGACAAGAAGCTGCCACTGCAACAGGAGATCATTTTCGCCAGCACCGGCACGAAGAAACCCAGCGACCCGGCATGGAAATACGTCGAAGCATTTGCCGGCTCCGACATTGAGACAAATCCACCTGCCACTAGCGCCGCCGTGCAAGCCAGTGGCCGCACGATCACGCGGATGGTCGACAAAATGCCCGCAGCCGACATCCTTGCCGACATCGATAGCAAGGTCAGCATCCAACATTTGGAAGAGACGCTCATGCGTGAAGGCATCGCCAAATTCGCCGACCCGCAAAAAGCGCTCATAGCGCTGATTGCCGGGAAGCGCAAACAGCTGGGTTAGCCGCGACGCGAAGGTACTCCGTAGCGGAGCGCTCAGCCCAGCGCTCACCGCTTCGGATAAGGCGGCACCGCCGGCAGATTCTTCTCTTCCGTCTTCAGCTTTTCCAGAATCACGGCAATCGCCTTATCGAGTTGTTCATCAATCCCTGCAAACTCCTTGGCCGGGTCGTTTTCGACCACGATGTCCGGATCGACGCCTTTGCCTTCGATCAGCCATTCCTTGCCGGTCACATCGTAACGAGAGAATTCGGGTACATTGAGCGTGCCTCCATCCACGAGTGGCTGTGAGCCGCGAATTCCCACCACGCCACCCCAACTGCGTTTGCCGATGAGCGTTCCGAGCTTCATGTAACGAAATCGCCACGGGAACAAGTCGCCATCTGAGGCGGAGAACTCATTAAGCAAACACACCTTCGGCCCGGCCAGCAGGTCCGACGGTTCGGGCTGCGGTGAGCCGTTCCGTGAAATGCCGACCATCATTATCTCACGACGTAAGCGTTCGATCAGCATCGGCGAAACGTTGCCGCCGCCGTTGCCGCGCACGTCCATGATGAGCGACTTCTTGCGCAGTTGCGGACCAAAGTGCTTGACAAACTCAACCAGCCCGGCCGGCCCCATGTCCGGCACGTGAATGTACCCGCATTTACCAGCCGTCGCCTGATCGACTTTCTTGATGTTGTCCTGAACCATCGCGTAGTAGTAAAGCGGCGCCTCATCCGCAATCGGAATCACGGTGACATCGCGAGCGCCTTCGAGTTTCGGCTCCTTGTTGACCGATAACACGACCTGTTTGTCGACCGTGTTCACCAACGCTTCATAAGGATTGCCCAATTTGTTCGTTGGCGTGCCGTTGATGGCAATGAGGTATTCACCCGCCTGCACGTTGACACCGATCTCCGTCATCGGCGACCGCAGCCTTTTGTCCCAATTCGCCCCAGGCAAAATGCGATCGATCTTGCAGAAGCGGCTGGCTGCGTCGCGGCTGAGTTCCACGCCGAGCAGCCCCAGCGGCGTGCGCTTGGCCGTGTTCTGGTCGTCCGTGCCACCCACATAAGCGTGCCCGACGTTGAGTTCAGCAATCATCTCGCCGATGATGTAGTTCAAGTCGGAACGATGCTGCACATGTGCGATGAGCGGCTCGTAGCGGGCGCGCACCGCCGGCCAATCCATGCCGTGCATGTTCGGGTCGTAAAAGTTATCGCGCATAATTCGCCAACACTCGTTGAAGATTTGCCGCCATTCCGCATGGCGATCAACGGTCATCTCCAGGCCGGAAAGATCAAGTGCTTCGCCAATCGTCACCGGAGCTTTTGGCAGATCAATGATGGCCGTCTTACCGCTTTGGCGCACCATCATTTTCTTCTTTCCCGCTGCCAAGCTGAATCCATCAATGGAGCCAAGGACCGTTTCTTTTTTTGTGTTCAGATCAAAGGACTGAAAGGCCGGCGTCGCATCTTTTGTTCCACTGCGGATGTAATAAACAACGCCGCCGACAATCGCGAGATTGCGGTAGTTGGCCGCCCGAACTGGCAAACTCAACACTCTGCTGGCAATGCCATCCAGATCTACCTTTGTTGGCTCGAGTTTCTTGTCTTCCTTCTTCTCTTCTTTCTTCTCGTCTTTCTTGTCTTCCTTTTTTGGCTCGGCCGATTTGTCATCGGTCACTGACGCTTCATCACTTTGTGGTCGAAACGGCGACGGGGTGTCCTTGGCCAAAGTCACAAAGTAAATGCGTTGCATATCCGTAAAGGAATGGTTCCACTCGGTCTGACTGTAAGTCGGGTTGAAGTCGCGCGCGGAAATAAAGAACAAATACTTGCCATCGTCGGAGAACGTCGGATTGCCGCTTTGGTACCAACTGTCTGTGACCGCAGTCGATTGGCCGCTGCCCAGTGAATAAAGATAAATGCGCTGCAGTCCCTCGTCTTCCGGTTTGGAATACGCAATCCAACTACTGTCCGGCGACCACACGTATGTGCGAATCTCCGTTAAGTTCGAACTGACGATAGTCTTGATTTCTTTCGAAGTGATATCGATAAAGTGCAACTTTTGGGCCCGGTCCGACCACATGAGCTTCTTGCAGTCAGGCGACCAGACGGCGCTGTACTTGTACGGTGCGCCGGTCTTGGTCACTTGCACGGGCGGGCTTTTGCCATCGGCAGCCGCGATGTGAATCTCAGCTTCGCCGGACATATCGCTGATGAAGGCCACGGACTTGCCATCAGGCGACCACACTGCGTCGCGCTCATGACTGCCGGACGACCGGGTGAGATTCCGCGTCGGGCCTTTTTCCGCTGGCACAGTGAAAACGTCTCCGTGCGCGGTGAATGCGGCCCGTTTGCCGTCCGGCGCGATGCTGCCGCCGCTGACTTCTTTGCTGAGATTTCGCAGTCCGCCACGGCCGGTACCATGATCATCCAGGATCTGCACGGCGATGCGGTCGGCCTTTTCACTGGCGGCGTCGAATCGATAGATGTCGCCTCCCATCTCGAAGACGATCTTGCCGCTGCCCATCGACGGGAACTTGATGTCGAAGTCGGTGTATTTAGTGAGTTGCTTGGTGGCCTTGCTGTCGAGGTCATACACGTACAGGTTCATCCGTTTGGCGGCGTCGCGGTCGGAGAGAAAGTACATCTTGCGGTCATGCCACATTGGAATGATCTCAGCCGCATCCGTTGCCGCTACAGTCTCGCTCTTCTTGGTGGCAAAGTCATAAACGGAAATGTCATCGGTCATGCCGCCGCGATAGCGCTTCCACGTTCGGAACTCGCGAAAAATGCGGTTGTATGCCAACTGCCCATCGTCGTGAGAAAACGAGCCGAAACCACCACGCGGCAATGGCAGTTGTGTTGGCAGATCGCCCGATGTGTTCACCAGAAACAACTGCCCGATGAAGTCGTTGGGAGAACGCATACGCGAGCGGAAGAGAATGTTCTTATTGTCGTTCTTCCAGCCGATCACGATGTTGTTCGGACCCATGCGGTCGCCAATGTCATCGCGGCTCAGTGTCGGGGTGTACGTCAGTCTCTTGGGTGTGCCACCGATGGCGGGTATTAGATAAACCTCCGTGTTGCCATCGTATTGCCCGGTGAAGGCCAGCGATTGGCCGTCAGGTGAAAATCGCGGGAACATCTCGTAGCCATCATGGCTGGTCAACTGCCGCGCGACCCCGCCGGCTTCCGCAACTGCATACAAGTTACCCGCGTACCCGAAGACGACAGTATCCTTGTGAATGGTCGGAAAGCGCAGCAGGCGGGCATCTTCGCCATGAGTATTGCCAGCTAACATCAGAACCGCGAATGAAATCAACGTGTTGCGCATTTGGTAAACCGTGAGGGTCGTGGGGCGCGTGCGGGTTATGTTGCGAATAGGACGGTCGTGCTGCAATAGGCCGAGTCATTTTTTCCCGACTGTCCCGACGGCGCAAGTTTCGCCATCACCGCCGATCATACACACGTTATGGCAGGCAACGTGTATAATCCAATCATCTTGTCAACTTCGCCCCGTTGCACTGAATTGCGAACGCAGGTGACGCGCGGGCGTGTCATGCTTGCAATACACGATTGATGCGACATCCGGGAAGGACCGTTCATATGGGAATGTTGAATCGACGCCGTTGGCTGGCCCGGCCACGCCTGCAAACGCTCGAACGATTAATTCTGCCGACCGTCAGTCTCAGCCCGATCACGGTGACCGGCGGGCCGGCGATGGAAGGCGGTACGATCACGGTCAGCGGCAAGACCACCGTAATAGATCCGATTGGCTCGGCGCAAATCGTCATCGATTGGGGTGATGGTTCACCATCACAAGTCGTCTCGGCGGCATTCGGTATCGATGTGCCCTTCAGTATCAGTCACGTCGTGCAAGATGATAATCCATCCGGCACGTCCACCGACGTGGCCACGGTCAATGTGCGCTTGCAGGATACCGGCCCAAGAACAATTACGGCATTGGACGGTGGCAAATACAAGGCCTACGACATTCCGGGCTTGAACATCAACCTCGGCGACGCGCTGGCCGCGGTCGGCACATCAATCAGCGGCGTCAAGTCCGCCGGTTTGGACTCCAACAACAACACCGCCGCTCAGGTGCCGTTAACGGGGACGTTTCGCTTCTACGGCACTGACTTCACCGCCGTCAATGTGACCGACAACGGCCTGCTTTCTTTCAATGGTCTTGTCACGACGGGCAACAACACCGGCTTATCCACGTCGTCAACCATCGCGTTGATCTGCCCGTTTTGGGATGACCTGCAAACCGACACCGGTATTGCCGACCGGGTGCTGACGCGATCATTGAATCTCGATGGCGAATCGGGTGAAGACTATTTCATCATCGAGTGGTCGAACGTTCCCCACGTCGGCAATGACAAGACTAAGACTGCGACCTTCCAGGTTCTGTTGCAACTGAACACAGGATCGACCAACGGCGACATCATCTTCAATTACGTCGATACTGACTTCGCCAATTCGACCTTCGACTTCGGGGCCAGCGCCACCATCGGCATTCAGAGCGGCGGCACGACGCAAACTGGCTTCACCAATTTGTCGAGCCAGGGCACGAGCCTCTTTAAGAACAATCAGGCCGTGCGGTTTTCGACGCAGGACATTCAGATCAATCGCACGGCCGGGCCGGAAGGTTTTGGTTACACGTCGTACCCCATGCTGTTTGAATCGCGGCTCGATCTGATGACCGCGCCCGTTGCTCCGTCGCCGACCAACGGTAACGTGCAGTTGCTCGGCGGTGCCGGCGCGTTCAACGACATCTCGGCGAACGCGGCCGCTGTGCTAGGAGGAATGGACAGCTTCAACTTCTACGGCAAATTGTTCGATGCCGGCACGACAATTTCCGCGAGCGACAACGGCCTGCTCGTGTTCAACGGCACCAGCAACAGCGCGATCAACGGTGACCTGACGGCCGCGCCCGCGTCGGGTGCAATCGCCACACTGTGGGATGCGTGGTCGGGTGCGGCGACCATTTCATCAGTGTTTGCCCGCGTCATTGACTTTGATGGCGATGGGCTGGGTGAGTTTCTTTGTGTCGAGTGGAGTGAGTTGCAGAACGACGGAGCACCCAATAATGCCGGCACGTGGCAAGCGATGTTGGAACTGAATACCGGCATTGATGATCCCGGCGACATCTACATCAACTTCCGCGACACCACCGTCGGCAATACAAATTTCAATGCCGGAGCCAGCGCCACCGTCGGCATCAAGGATTCCGGCACGCAAGGCACGCGGCGGCTCGTGGCTCCCCGGGGATCAAACGGAGTCAATTTCGCCGACAGCAAAGCAGTCGGCATTTTTCAGACCAGCACGCCGCCACAATCTGCCACCGTTACGATCACTAATGTGCCGCCGACGCTGGGTGCTGGCAATGACATCACGATCAACGAAGGCGATTTGCTGTCCCGCACTGTGGTGATCGCCGACGCCAGCGGCGCGACGGCCGGCCAGGGCGATTCGTTTACATTCACAATCAACTTCGGCGACGGCACTACCCTCCAATCAGGTAACATTGCCCAGGGTGCGCGTTCGTTTCCATTTCAACATGTTTACGCCGACAACGGCACATATCCCGTGACGATCACTCTCATTGACGACGACACCGGCGTTGCCACGCCGGGCAAGTTCAATGTCACGGTTCTCAATGTCGCACCGACGATTACCTTCATCGCGGCCGATCGATTGATTAAACCACAGCAACTGGTTTCGATTTCGCCGATCGCTGCTTTTTCGGATCCCGGCTTCACATATACTCCTGCCGGCACAAAAGAGGTCTTCACCACCAAGATCGAGTGGGGCGATGGCCTATCGACTGTCATGAACGGCTTCCCGGGCGTTCCCGGCAGCGCTGGTGTCGCCACGACGGGTACCTTCGATGGCAAACACGCTTACCTGTTGCCCGGCACCTTTACCGTTGTCGTGACCGTGACCGACGACGACGGTGGCACCGCATCTTCGACGTTCCTCGTCGGCGTCGGCAGTCCCAATCTCACAGTTTTCGGCGCGGACGCCGGCGGTGGCCCGTTGGTCACCGCCTTCGATACCAAAGTTCGCACGAGTACTCCAGCGTTCCAGTTCTTCGCCTACGATACCAGCTTTCGTGGCGGCGTTCGCGTCGCTGCCGCCGACATCAACGGCGATACTCTGGCCGACATCATCACGGCGGCAGGAAATGGCGGCGGCCCGCACATCAAGGTGTTTGACGGCGCGACGGGCGATACGATTCGAAGCTTCTTCGCATACGGCGCTGGATTCACCGGAGGCGTGTTTGTCGCAGCCGGCGACGTCGATAACGACTCGGTGCCCGACATCGTCACCGCGGCCGGCGCGGGCGGTGGCCCACATGTCAAAGTCTTCAGCGGTGCCACTGGCCAGGAAATTCGCAGCTTCTTTGCCTATAGCGCCAACTTCAGCGGCGGCGTGCATGTCGCGGCTGCCGACGTGAATGGCGATGGCTTCGCCGACATTATCACCGGTGCTGGCGCAGGGGGCGGTCCACACGTTAAGGTCTTCAACGGTAAGACCGGACAACTTCTTAACGAGTTCTTTGCTTACCCGGCCAGCTTCCTCGGCGGCGTCAATGTCACAGCCGGTGACATTAACAACGATGGACAGGTCGAAGTGATCACTGGGCCAGGACTCGGTGGCGGACCACTCGCTGCAGTATTCCCGGCGTTGGGTGGTCCGCTGATCACCCAGTTCAATGCATTCCCACCAGGTTCACCAGGTACGCCGCCCCCGGTCACGGGCGATCAGTTGTGGTCCAGCGGCTTGAGCGTCGGTGTCACCGACTTGGATAGCAACGGCGTACTCGATTTGGTCTTCGGCCCCGGTGCTGGCCGCGTCAGCACCGTGCGCATTTTCAACGGACCATCACTTACGTTGGTCCGTGAGTTCACGGTCTTCGACCCGACATTCCTCGGAGGAGTGTTCGTCGGCGGGAATTGAAAGCGTACTCAGATGGCCTTTTCCACTTGGACAAGGTTATCGAAGAAAGTCGCGCCGGCACCAAAGTCGGTTAACGTCGTGCTGGTGGTAGTGTTAACATTGCTACCCCACCGGCAACCCAGTGTGACTGCCACGCCTGGTTTTACA
>JANLTA010000480.1:0-5414 GCA_031362705.1 Gemmataceae bacterium
GGCGGAAGGACTCCACCGTCGTTTGCTTTTTTTGTACGACTAGACTTTGCCCGTCTTCTTCGCCAGCAACTTCTTCGCCAATTGCGACTTCTTGCGGGCGGCGGCGTTCGGGTGAATGGTGCGCTTAGCGGCGGCTTTGTCGAGCTTGCCGGCGGCTTCGTTATAAGCCTTCTGCAAGGCGGCGGCGTCGCCGGTCTTCACGGTAGCGTCGAATGCCTTCAACTGCTTGGTGATGGCACGAATGCGGCCTTTGTTCCGCAGGCGGCCCTTTTCGTATTGACGATGACGCTTCTCGGCCGACTTCGTGTGAGGCATCGAAACCTTCCCCTATCGATTCAATTGAATTAGACTTCGCCCACCTTGAGGCGGACGAACTTTTCCGCTTGCAGCTTGGCTTCTGTCAGAAGCTGACCCACGGACTTCTTGCCGTACTTGCCCTGGTTGGCGATCGGCTGATCGAGCAACACGTTTTCGCTGAGCCAGGTGTTGAACTTGCCTTCGGCAATCTTGTCCACCACATTGGCGGGCTTACCCGCCGCCTGTTGGTCGGCTTGTTGCCGGGCAAACGTCTTTTCGCGTTCCAGCACGTCGGCCGGCAGTTCGCTCGACTTCATGTAAGCCGGCTTCAGGGCGACGACGTGAGCGCAAATGTCTCTGAGCAATTCCTGGTCGGGCGTCCCCTCGCCGGAGACTTGCAGCAAAACGCCGTTGGCACCATCGTGATGGATGTAAGAACCACACACGCCGGGGAAACGGACGAACCGCGCCACCCGCATGTTCTCGCGAATCAGGCCGACGACATCTTCGAGCCGCTGCATGACGGTCTTGTTGGCGTCGTCGCAGAACGTCTGGGTCATCAACGCTTCGACGGTGGCCGGGTTCTTCAACGCCACATGCTTGGCGATGTCGTTGCCCAGCGCGACGAAGCGGTCGTTCTTCACCACCGATGGCGACTCGCAGCGAATTTCGACGATGGCACCCACCTTGGCGTCATTGTCGCAGAAAATCGCGACCCGGCCCTCGGCTGTTTCGCGGGCACCCTTTTCGCCGCCGAGGAACTTGGCCCCCTCTTCGCGGAGGATGAGCATGGCCTTGTCCATGTCGCCGCCGGCTTTCTCCAGCGCGGCTTTGCACTTCATCATCGGCATGTCGGTGCGGTCACGCAATTCGCGGACGGCGGTAGCGGAAATGTTGCTCATCGGCGTACCCATATTCGTACTGGCGGTCTCCTTCTCCCGGAGACACGGTCGGCAGGCGGTTTGTTCGGGATTACTGCACGGCAGCGGCCGGGGCCATCGGCGGCGAGCCTAATGGCGTCGGCGGTGTTCGTGGACGATACTGGTTGGCCGCCTGTTCCGGTGACAATGCCGCCTTGCCTTCCAGCACGGCATCGCACAACCGCGACACGACCAATTCAATGGATCGCAAGCTGTCGTCGTTGCCCGGGATCGGCAAATCAACGAGGTCCGGATCGCTGTCGGTATCGATCAACGCCAACGTGGCCAAGCCCATTCGCTTGGCTTCCTTGAGGCCGATCTCTTCACGCTTCGGATCGATGAAGATAACAGCGTCGGGCAGCCGATTCATATTGCGAATGCCGAGCAAGTTGCGGCGAATCTTCGACAACTCGCGGCTCAGCGTGCTGACCATCTTCTTGGAGTAGCGACGAATCTCGGCCGACTCGGGCGCTTTCGTAAGGTCAAGCTTCCCGGCATCGTTCATCATCGTGCGGACATAGGCCGTCATGTCGATGCGATCCGGGTTCTCGCCGGAGGGCAGCCACATGGCCTCCAACTCGGCGAGTCGCTTCAACCGGCCGCGAATGGTGCGGAAGTTCGTGAGGCAGCCGCCGAGCCAGCGCTCGCTGACGTATGGCATACCGCAACGTGCCGATTCACGTTCGAGAATTTCACGGGCCTGGCGTTTGGTACCGACAAAGAGAACCAAGCCGCCGCGCGAGACTGTTTGTGCGACGAACTTGTGCGCTCGCAGCAGACCGCGTACGGTTTCCTTCAGATCGATAATATGGATCAGGTTGCGCTTGCCGTAAATGTACGGCCGCATCTTGGGGTTCCAGCGGCTGGCCCGGTGCCCATAATGCACACCGGCTTCAATGAGGTCCTTTACCTGAACGATGGCCACGCACGCGCCTCCGAAGGAAAACTACCGCGCTCCGCCGAGTCGATACGGCTACCTGCCCTGTCGCACCAGCGCAGGGTAAGGCTGTTAAACTAGCGGGTAAGCCCCCGCCATTCAATAAGTTATAGAAAAAACCGTCCTGCCCGGCCGGAGTTCGTGAGAAACTGAACATGCGAATCGTGCCCGTCATGGATGTGCTGCGGGGAGAAGTCGTACGGGCGGCCGGCGGCGATCGGTCGAAATATCAGCCAATCGAGAGCATTCTGTGCCCGACCGGCGAACCGTTGCCATTTGCCTATGCCCTCCGCGAGCGCTTCCAATGCAAGGAAATCTACCTTGCCGACTTGGATGCCATCGCAGGCCAACCACCTAACCTGGACCTGATTCGTGGACTGGTTGAGCTGGACATCCTGCCGTGGGTCGATGCCGGCGTGCGTGATGCTGCAGATGCGTTGAGACTTCGCCAAGCCGGGGCGGCCGTCGTGGTCGGTTCAGAGACTATCGCCGGCCCGGAAGCCTGGGAACGAGTGTTACGTGCCACGGATTCGCGCCGACTGGCATTCTCGCTGGACCTGCGTGGTGCCGACGCCGTGGCACCACACTGGCCGGAACGCGACCCCAAGAAACTCTTGGAGCAAGTCTTCGCTCAAGCCGGAGAGGTCGCGACCGATGCGCCGGCCCGACTGTTCATCATCGATTTGGATCGTATCGGTGCCGAGCGCGGCGTCGGTACCGAATCCCTGTTGGAACATTGCGTGCAACGTTATCCCGAGTGCGAGATTTTCGCCGGCGGTGGCTTGCGCGGCCCCGGCGACCTGATGAAGCTGGAACGCCTCGGCATCGCCGGCGTCCTCACTTCATCCGCCCTGCACGAAGGCACGCTTCAACCGAACTGAGCCCGCAGCGCAAGCAAGGCGAAGGCTTTTGATCTCACTTTGCCTTGCTTGCGCTGCGGGCTCAGTTACCGGACCCAAGTGTAGGTCGCCGACTGGCCGAAACTCTCTTCGACTTCCAGTGCCAACGTGTCGGGCACGAAGCCATGTTCCTTCTTGAGGATGTCTAACAACTGATGGGCCAGGTGCTTGGCCAACAACTCGGCCGTGGTATTTTCGATCGGCAGGATCATGCAGTCTTCACGCGGGAATGACCACATGCGATCGCGATGACGCAGCAACACTTGCCGATCCTGAATCTCACATTGAATCAGCGCACTCAGCCCCGGCACCAACATGCGGTGATCCAGTTGATCCGTCAACTTCTTGAGATGATCTTTCAGCGCTATGAAATCGAATAGGTAGTGGTTGGCATCAAGCGGGCCGGTCAGTTCGCAAGATGCGCGATAGTTGTGCCCGTGCAGTCGTTCACAGTTCTGGCCAGCGTAGGTAATGAAGTGCCCGGAGCAGAAAACCAGGTAATCCTTAGTAACACGAACAGTGTAACGGTCGGTCATGATTGTCCAGCCGGCGACACTAGAATGATACCTTCACGCAACGCTACGAACAGGGATGCGCAGACGAGGTCAGCCGTGGTACCGGGGTTGCGATGCGGAAATTCAGCGGCGAACCAGGCCTCCAGCGCCGGCAGTTGCGCTGCATCAGCGAGTGCGGCCTGAGCCAACGATTGCAGATGGAGAGTTTCCTGTTCGCCACGCTTGCGACGTACCAGCGAATCGGAAAAGCGCGACAGGAACCACAGATGCAAGTCAATAATCGCATCTTCAAGGCGAGCCGGGAGCGTCAGCGACCGGAGTAGCGGCTCGCCAATGGATAGAGACCACGAAGCGCGCGAGTCTCTGCTCCATTCGCTCAGATGTTTCGCACCTTCGAGGACATCCGCGAAGTTGGTGACATATTGCCGGGCGATGCTATCCCGGTCAGCGGCCAATGCCATCGCGTCTTTCAGTGTCACGGTTGGTTTCGCGCTGACATCCTGTTCGGCGACTTGTCCAAGCCCGCCCGGTTTCGCCAGCCGTATTGCTTCGTAGACTTGGATGGCGTCATCAACAGTCAACCCATCGAGCGTCTTGGCAATATCGTCACCCGAAGCCAGCGGTGCCAACAACAGAACGATACCCAAATTGGTGTTACTGTTTACGTTTCGCGTAGTGCTGCGAATGCACTCAAGAATTGTCTCGCCGACGGGACAGTATTGAGCGCGTTCCAGAACCGGCGCAATAGCAGCCGCGCTGGTCAACAAGTCTTGATACGTCAGTTCGGGAAAATCCTGATCGCGATGCACGTTCCCGGGTTTGCGCGCGGTCGCTTCGAGAATGCACGCTAGGCGAGCGCATTCGCCAATGGTCATGCCCGCACCCGCTCGGCAATGAAATCGAGAACTGCTCCGGACACGTTAACTTCGCACGTAGCGCTCAGCGCTTTCCAGCCGGGCACGCCGTTGACTTCGAGGACAAACCAACCGTTTGGGCCGAGCATGAGATCCACGCCGGCGATGGGGCAACCGACCGCGCGTGCTGCCACGATGGCGAGTTCTTGTTCTGACGCGCTAAGCCGCAAGCGGCTGGTGCTTGCGCCTTGGGCGACGTTGGTGCGCCAGTTGTCGCTTTGTCGTTTCATGGCGGCCAACACTTGATCGCCGAGAACGAAAGCGCGGACATCCCAGCCGCCGTGTTCGATGAACTCCTGGAGATAAAGCACGCCGCCGGTGTTGGCGACGGCATGACATACGCGCCAAGCGGTTTCGACATCAGCTACACGCACCATGCCCCGGCCTTCTGAGCCGAAGAGCGGTTTGATGACGACGTCACCGCCGAGTTGTTCATAGGCCACCATCGCTTCGTCGGCGGTTTGCCCGCACCAGGTTCGCGGCACCGGCAGTCCCGCGAATTGCAAGCGTTGCGTTGTCAGATACTTGTCGATGCAACATTCGAGCGCTCGCGGCGGATTGAACACCGGTATCCCGCGTGACTCGGCCGCATGCAACACATCCATCCGGAAGATCACCTGCTCCAGCGAACCGCCCGGCATCGTGCGCACGAGATACGCCTCAGGCGGTCTTTCACCCTCCCCCCTTGTGGGGGAGGGCCGGGGTGGGGGGTGAGGCCTATGTGCGAGCATCAGGAATTTTCACATGACCAAGCTGGCAAAACTACTGGTTCTCCTCAACGCGGCCTTCAGCTTCGCCATGATGGCCTGGGCCCTCAGCCTCCTGAGCAACCGCATTGACAGGACCGACCAGAAGGCACAGGGCGACTTACCTCCCGGCGAGCTGGCCAAACGCCGCGCCCGCATCGACGAACTTTGGACGGGCGTTCGCCC
>JANLTA010000484.1:0-9716 GCA_031362705.1 Gemmataceae bacterium
GCTGACTATCGTTTGCAGATCAAGCACGACGCGGGCGGCCAGCACGACGGGATCGACCGTCATGTGCGGTGCGGCACCGTGGCCGCCTTTGCCTTTCATGACGACATCGACCGTATCGACGTTGGCCAGGGCCATGCCTTCGGTGTATGCGACTTTGCCAGTGGGCAGCTTTGGGTCGCAGTGCAATGCGAGTCCAAAGTCCGGCTTGGGAAAGCGCGTGAACAGGCCATCTTCGAGCATGATGCGGGCACCGGAGCCTAGCTCCTCGGCCGGTTGGCCAATGAACACGAGCGTGCCGGACCAAGCATCCTTCATGGATGCCAGTGCTCGGGCGGTGCCGACCCAGCAGGTCATGTGAATGTCGTGGCCGCATGCGTGCATGACGCCGACTTCGTTACCGTGTTTGTCGCGGGCGCGGACCTTGCTGGCGTAAGGCACGCCGGTGTTCTCGGTGATGGGCAGTGCATCCAAATCTGTTCGCACAAGAATGGTGGGGCCGTTGCCGTTTTTGAGGATGCCGACGACGCCGTTGCCCCCGACACCTGTGGTCACGGCAAAGCCGGCGTCCTTGAGCTCGCGGGCCATGCGGCCAGCGGTCTGCACTTCCTGTGCGGACAGTTCCGGATTTGTGTGCAGATGTTTGTAAAGCGCCTCGAGATCGACGACATCGGCGTTAAGTTTGGCGGTGATGCGTTCGGTGCGAACGGCGATGGGATCGGCCGCTTTCTTTTCCTCAGGCGCTTTGGGCGGGGCGGCCTTCGCGGGTTCACCGGTTTTTGGTGGTTGGGCGGCGATGACCGCGACCCATCCGCACGCGAGGAGGCAAGGCAAGCAAAAATGTTTCAACATGGTTCCACGCCGGGAGGGTGATTCGGGTCATTGTCAGAAATGCTATGCTAACGCCTGCACCGCCGATGGACCTGCAAAAATTCGACGATTTTTCTGCCACTTTCGGGTTCATCTGCGTATACTGCCTATGGAGAGGAACGGAAGCCGTCTCGCCCGAAGCAACGGCGGACCCCATAGGAGTATGGGGCGAACACCACGGACGCATAAACCTACATCAGTGCCAATCGCGTTCGTTCGTGGGCGTTTGAAGGATTTCCGTCGCTATCCCGCCACCGGAAGGTCCCAGCCGACCATGCTGGTCCTGGACTTAATTACTGTTGGCGTGCGCGCCTGCGCCCGTTGGAGTTGAACGTCTTGCACCTATGGCACGCGGAGAATCATGATATGCGCACCAAGCGACTCACCTTGCAACAGAGAAAAGAGATCTTCGCCGCGCTCGTCACGGCCCAGGACGATCGTATGGGCGTCACTGAGTCTAAACAACATGTGATCAACACCTTCAAGATCTCGGACGTGCAACTCCGGCAGATCGAAGAAGAGGGCATAGAAAAGGAATGGCCGCCGCTGAACGCCGCCCCAGTTGCCCGCGAACTGGCCGCAGTGTAGGCAGCGTAAATTATTCCTGAAAGAACCGGGCGTCGCGGCAAGGCTGCGACGCCCGGTTTTGTTTACACCGGTGCTGATTTTTATTGCGGGTTTATTCCATCGCTAGGAATTACCACCTGGTTTTCTGAATCTTTTTCTGCTTGGATGTTTTCGCCAAAAAACCTACGTGCTGCTTTCGACTGATTCAAATACGTGCCGATGATCATGATCGTAATCACTGAACGTATCGCTCTTCCCCATAATCGAAAAGCAAGTCCCTGAGGTAAATCGTCGCCCATCGCCAGCCAGACATTATTTGCGGCTACACCCAGATAAAACAACGCGGCCAATGTCACCAATGCGTTTCGTGCCAACGGCGAGCCTCGCCACGTCGTGTACGCCGCGCGTATCACGGCGCAGCACAAAACGACAACACCGATGCCTTGCCAAATTGGAATTGCCCCGAACCACATACCGGTGGTGGCAATGGACAACGGCATCACACCCGCGAACAGGCCTAGCCACGCAGTCGAAAGCCAGACACCGAATGGACGCGGAGATTTGGGTCGGTCCGTGTTTAACATGTCCTACGCGTGTCTCACCTTTTGGGTGCCGACAAATTCCGTCTCTAATATCGGTGGTCCATCTTCAAGGAGCATTGCTATTACTTCACGGAGATTTACGTGGAGTTCGTCCATGGTCTCACCTTGCGAATGGGCTCCTGGAAATCCCGGAACGTATCCCACATAGAGTGCCGTTTCGGGGCATCGCTCAACGACGGCTGTGTAGACAGACATGAAAAAGCCCTCCGTGTAAAAATTGTATCATCAAACGCTTCCAGCGGGAATTAGGGCCGGATTTCACGAACGACGCCAGACCTGTCATTTCTTCACCTTCGGCATCAAATACCGATTCGGCACGTTATCCAGCGACGGCACGCTCCGGCCAGCGGCTTCCAGCAAGACTCGGATGTTGGCGTAAATCTCACTTTCGTTCCGATGAACTTGCGGCATCAGGCCCATTTGAGCGAACGATATGGGTGTGACATCGAAGAATGTAGTTTCCCATTCGTAGCCTTGGCCCCATACGAGGCCCGCGAGTTTCACGTCAGCGCTCGCGCCGGCGGCCAGCAACATTCTCATTATCGGCTCGGAACGGTTGCGGTTTGAATTGACCGTGTGAAACAACGGCGTGTGTCCGTTGAGGCCATGTTCATCGATGGCGGCTTTGGCGTTCACATCAGCGCCGGCCTCGATCAGAGCGCGGGCCGCGTTCACGTTCCCATATTCGGCGGCCACGTGAAGTGGCGTTGCACCGATAAGGGATGTGAATGACGAGACCAATGAAGTACTGTGGGTTAACAGCGAGGGTGTCGCCTTCACGGCGGCCTTGATAGCATCGGCATCGTCCAGGAGGACCGGGACCAAAGCCGGGTCAGGCAGCACGGCACCGCGGGCAAACAACAGTCGCAAGCATTCACCAAGTCGGTCGGATCGCGTGTATTCCTCAAGCAACCAGTTGACAGGTAACTTACCGCGAATGGGTGAACATGCGTCAGCCCCGGCATCGAGAGCGACGCGGACAGCTTCGACGTCATGGCCGTCAAACGCCGAGAGCAAGTCTAGTGTTGGCGTGGTCATCGCGAAAACCTCGTGAGACGCTTTCGTCAGTCTACGCAACCATCCCAAGCAGTATCTCAATCCCGCGCTCCAGCGTCTCGTCTTTCACGGCGAAGCTGATGCGGAAGTGGGTGTCGTGCTGGCTGAAGATGTTGCCGGGGATGACGAACAAGTTGAGTTCAATGGCTTTGGCGACGAAGTTACTGCCGGTGCCTTTCGGTGGCTTGGCGTAAACGTAGAACGCGCCGCCGGGGGCGGTGAACTCGTATTTGCCGCGTAGCGCATTCACCAGACGATCACGTTTGCGGCGGTAGTCGTTCACCATGGGTGACACGTCGCAATCCCAGGCGGCCAGACCGGCGTGTTGGGCGATGCTGGGTGCGCAGACAAAGGTGAACTGCTGTAACTTCGCCAGTTGCTCAATTAATGCTCGCGGGCCGTGGGTGTAGCCGAGTCGCCAGCCGGTGAAGCCGTATGCCTTGCCGAAGCCATCAACGACCAGCGTGTTCGGGTTGTACTCAGCGGGACTGACGGGTGGAGCATCAAAGGTAAATACGCGGTAGATTTCGTCGCTGATGAGCAGCACGCCGTGGCGGTCGCACAGTGCGGCCAAGTCACGCACGACCTCGCGTGATGCAACAGCCCCGTTCGGGTTGGCCGGCGAGTTGAAGAGCACGACCTTGGTGCGTGGCGTGATGGCGGCTTTCACGCGGTCGATATCGATACGGAAGTCGGGTTGCGTGTCGATGATGACGGGCACGCCGCCACAAAGTGAGATCAACGGCGGGTAAGCGACAAAGTACGGATCGAAAATGATGACTTCGTCGCCGGGGTCAACACAGGCAAGCAAGGCCAGGAGCAGGCCACCGCTCGTACCGCTGGTGATAATCACGTCGCGGTCGGGTTGCCGATATTGTTCGGCAACCCATGCGCCGATCTTCTCGCAGAGTGGCGGGATGCCTTGCGTAACGGTGTAGCCCGATTTGTCATTGTCAATCGCGGCTTTGGCGGCGGCCTTGATCGAATCAGGCACCGGGAAGTGCGGTTGGCCGATGCTCAGGTCCACCGGATCCTTCAGGGTCCGGGCCAATTCGAAGGCCTTTCGCACTCCCGACATTTCGATCCCGCGTGACCGCTCCGATATCCACCGGTTCATCACGATCCAAAACCTCCCGGGCAAACACCGGCTCGGCCGGCAGTGATTCAAATGTCCTGAGGGCTTCCAGCAGTGGCACCACTTTGTAAAGACCGTCAACGCAACTGCACAGCGAAATGCGCTGGAGCTTGCGCAGGGCATCGTCGATTTCGAAATCGACCTTGATGCTGGCCGTGCGCTGGAGTTCTTCTTCGATCAGGTCGTCGAGTGCGGCTTGGGTCAGGCCATCAGTGCCGGCGAACTTCAGCAAGTAAAAGTAAGCGAGGATGGCTTCGCGGCTTTCCTGTTCCTCGGCCGAGTCCAGCAAACGATGCAACACGCCGGAGTTGTTGTCGAGGTTCTGATAGTAAAGGCTCTGCGCCAGCTTGAGATTGTAACTCTTGAGCGAAAACTGGTAGCCGTAGTACTGGCGGTAGCCGTAGCCGAACAGGGCGGCAACAATGCCGAGCGGGCCGTATGCAACCGCGCCGCCGGCGGCGGCCTGGGCCAGGGTGAACAACGGCTTGAGCAGTTGCCAGAAGATTACGATCAAGCCGGAGAGCAGTGAGAAGCCGAGCTTGCCGCGCTCCATCTTCGGCATGGAAAGCCGTGCGCCGGGCACCAGCATTTCGATATCGGCGGTCGGAATGTCTTTGAAGAGTTTGAGAAACACATTGCGAATGTCGGGATCTTTGCCGAGGCGGATGTGTGGACGCTGTTTGAGAATGATAACCAGCCGTTGATAGATCTCGACGTCAACACTTTGGTTGCGAAACCATGTGCGCCATGAGCGGATGGTGCGTTTACCCATATTGCGGCCGCGCACATACAGGGCGAACCGCTCGAAGACCGTCAGGTCGATCGACATGTCCAGGCCCCATTGGCTAGACCCGAATTGCGTGGCCAGAACTTCTTCTTCAGTGAGCCGGCGATAATTGGCGCGGGCGAGCAGACGATCGAAGGCGAGAAACAAGCGATCAACGCGCGCGGCGCGGACGGAAGCATTGATGGCGTGTAATACCCGGGTGTCGGTGTCCGGATCGAATGGCGCGTAATCGTCTTTGAGTCGTTCGAGCAGGCGGTAGAACTCGATGTGAACACGGTCGCTGAGCAGATTGCAAAAGCGGCGAAACAACGCATCTTCGCCGGGTGGCAATTGGCCCACCAGCAGATTGACCAGATCGCTCCGCCGTAGTGGGATGAAGTGTTCGCGGTCGCTGTACGCCGCCATCACCACTCCATGGCCTCGAGCTTATCGCCCGACGACGTTACCAGCTTCTTGGTCAGTTCATCCAGCACGGCGGCCACGTCGCTCATGTGTTCGGGTCGT
This sequence comes from Gemmataceae bacterium, assembly GCA_031362705.1. Lineage (GTDB taxonomy): Bacteria > Planctomycetota > Planctomycetia > Gemmatales > Gemmataceae > JAIBBI01. Next base: position 5,519 of record JANLTA010000484.1, read on the forward strand.
TCATGGGCGTTGTACGACAGGCACTTCTGGATCAATGAACACAACTCGTACGGCGCTTCTTTATTATGGTTGGCCACCGGCTCCAATCGTGCGGTCCACGACTTGGCGTCCAGCACCACGCCGTCGCCGTTCGCTCCGGTCGAGGGTGGCAGGCGGAACGTCGTCAGCTTGTACATGGTCGCGCCGAAGTTGTAGATGTCAGTCCGTTCGTTGACGATTTTTTTCTTGACCGTTTCCGGGGCCATGTATTCGGGTGTGCCCTGCACGCGGTCCTTGGGTTGGCCCTTGATCCAGGCTAGGCCAAAGTCGATGACCTTCACCTGCCCCGTCCGGCTCATCATCAGGTTGCCGGGCTTCAGGTCGGCGTGCAGGATGTTGCGGCGGTGCATGTGGATCATCGCCGTGGCGACTTGCTGAAACACCTGGACCAGCTTGACGACGGCCGAGATGGGCAGATTGTCGAGTGTCTTGCCGTTGACATATTCAATGAGCAGGTGGGCCTTGGTGACTTTGAAGAACCAGTTCTTCTGCTCTTCCAGGGCGTAGATCTTGAGGATGCCTGGGTGATTCAACATGCCGCTGACGTGATACTCGTGGCGGGCCTGTTCGAGGAACTTCTGGTCGCCGGGGCTATTCAGCGGCACGACTTTCAGCGCGTATTGCTTACCATCGGTCTTGCGGCGCACATGCAGAATGGTGCTATGTGCCCCGGTGCCAAGAGGGCCAAGAACCTGAAACGCCCCGATCTTTTCGCCGACATTCACTCGTCGCGCACTCGTGAGTTGTGATGACACAATGAACAATGATACGTAGACACTGTCGGGCTGACACCGTTCCGCTGGCGGTGTGCTTCCGCAGTACATATCAAGACTTCGACCCGCTGTTCTCACAATTAGGAAGTTCAATGGCCCTTCTCAGCATTACATATGGCGTGATTTTGATTCTGTTGGGTGCAGAAGGCTACTACAACACGATTGGCCTGTTTGGCGTCACGGAGTTGCACAGCCCGACGGCCCTCATCCCGGCCGGCTTCGGCACAGTGTTGCTCGTGTGCGGGTTGCTGGCGGTGAAGGCGAACATCCGCATGCACGTGATGCACGTGGCCGCGCTGGTCGGCGTGCTGGGAGCGCTCGGCGGACTTGGCATGGGCGGGCCGAAAATCCCGGATCTCATCAATGGGACCGCTTTGAAGCCGGCAGCGGTGAAATTGCAAGTCGCTATGGGTGTGATTTGCCTGCTATTTGTGATCATGTGCGTAAAGTCGTTCATGGCCGCGCGCCGCCGACGGAAACTGGCCGGCGGCTGATGGCAACTAAAGTTTGCAACGCGCGATCACACGGCCCCCCTCCATTTCATGCACGCGCGCACGTGGGCACCTCCCCCACCTTCCGTTTGGCTTTCGCGGGCAGAGCGCCGATTTAATTTCGGCTAGGATGAGGCGATTCTGCCCCTCGGTAGCTCGGCATACTGGCGATGTCAAATAGGCAGGCATTATTGAAATCGCAATTCAAGAGCGGACTTTCACGACTGGCTGGTTGTAGCGATTGCGCGGGTTAACCCGCGCCGTAGCCATGCCTAAAGGCAGATTTCGTGGTGGATTGGTCAAAAGATGTATTGCTTGCACATCCGGATGATTTAACATTGTTGCCGATCCTCTCGCAAGGGGATTGCACCTAGCGATTGCATCAAGAGACATCATTGGGACTTGCTAGGCCGGCCGATCAAATGGTCGACGTGGCTGACGCAAAAAGTTCTCAGAACCGTCGGCATGCGCTAGCATGGCACATTGGTTGTCTGGAATGGTTGACTTAACTCGCTCGCTGCCGCCCGGCGTTTATCGTGCGTCACTCTGGACTCTTGCCCTTTACGTTGGTGATGCAGAGTTCGACAATATCGATAAGCGCTGAAATCACCAATTGACTTGCACCAGGGAAGTTGAAATGCGTTACTGGCTTAGTTTTCTCAGCATCGTATTGGCGGCCGGGTTCTCCGGTGCTGAGACTTGGACACAGACCGCTACGCCAGCGGCATGGAATGTCCCCGGAAATTGGTTGCCAGCTTCGTTTCCCAATGCGACCGATGCCGCGGCCGTCATCAACACCCCGGTCGTGGCCCAAACAATTAACCTGACTCAGGCGATTACCGTTGGAAGCATCAACTTCACGAACAACGCGGCGCTCATTCAGACACTCGCGAATGGCGGCGGGACGTTGACGTTTGACGTTACCGCGGGTAATGCTTCCGTGGTCGTGGGCGGCACCAGCGCGACGACCAATAATGTCACGATCTCGGCGACAACTACGCTGAATGACACGCTTCAATTCACCAATAACAACGTGGCCGGTACGGGAACAGCGACGGCGACCATGACCGGAGCCGTCACCGGTGTCGGCGGCTTTATCAAAGATGGTCCGGGGCGATTTTCCTTCAGCACCGTCGCCAAGGCCTACACCGGCCCAACGTCCATTAATCAAGGCCGATTGCGTATGACACTGACGGGAAGTATGACGGGCACGAGTTCGATTGGCGTCGCCAGCGGCGGATCGCTGTTTCTCGACCAGGCCAACGGAGCGTGGGCGCTCGGCGCTGGCGCTGGCATGGCGTTGATTACGATCAACGGCGACGGCGACAACGGCGGCGGCACCAATACCCAAGGCGCGCTTCGCAATGCGGGATCCGGTGCTAGCACCCTCGCCAACCCCGTAACCATGGGCAGCAACGCGACCATCCATGTGGAGATTTCAACGGCCTCCCTGCAGTTGAATGGTGGCCTTTCAGGCAACAGCGTCCTGACTAAGTCCGGTTTCGGCAATCTCATACTCCCCACCACCAATGCCGGATTGATCGGAGGCACCACGATCACCAACGGCACGATCACCGTCAATCTCAACTCGAATATCGGGACCGGAAACTTGACGATGAACCAAGTTGCCAGTGCCAACGCGACTTTGACGTTGAATAACGCCGCTCAAACAGTGAGCAATCTCTCCAGCGTGTTCACCGACGTGGCCGGCACGTTTGCCCACACAATTAACCTGAACGGTACCGCCCTGACCGTCAACCAAACTGCGAACACGACGTATGGCACTGGTGCAGTGGGCACGCTCACGAGCACCATCGCCGGTGCTGGTAGCGTCGCCTTAAGCAATACCAGCACCGCGACGTTGAACCTGACAGGTGCCAACACGTATGGAGGCGGCACTGCGGTCAACGGCGGGACACTGCGAGTCAACAACACGACTGGCTCCGGTACCGGAACTGGCGCTGTGACAGTCGGCGGCGGTACACTTGGCGGTTCCGGCATCATCTCCGGCGCGGTCACGGTCAACTCCGGCACTTTAGCACCGGGCAACAGTCCTGGTATCCTGACGTTGGGTAGTGGTATCACATTTACGGCCGGTACTTTTGCGGTCGAATTACAGGGCCTGACTCCGGGCACGCAGTACGACCAGTTGCTGGTGACCAGCGGAAACGTGGCCCTTGGTGCCGGTGTCGCAACTCTGAGCCTGGCGATTTCCGGTTATACGCCGGCTTTGTCGGACTCGTTCGTCGTGATCAACAACACGGGTGCGGGTACACTGACCGGGACGTTTGCCGGGTTCCCGGATCAGTCTGTGGTGGCCGCGAACGTGCTTGGTTCGGGCATCGATTACTTGATCTATTACGGAACTTTCTCTGGTTTCCCGACGAGTGTGGTGATCGCACCAGTTCCTGAGCCGGCCACAGTGTTGGCCCTGTGTGCGGCCGGTGCCGGCGCGGTTGGTCTGATTCGCCGTCGCCTCAAGAAGGGCAAGACGACCGAACTGGCTGCCTAAGTTTGACACAAACGTAATTCTGGAAACGCCGGGAGTACACCTCCCGGCGTTTTTTTTCGGACGTGGTTGTCGTGATGGGATAAAGTAACAGCGGGTACGTTTCGCGCTTCGCCCATCCGCATCCGAGGTCGCTTTCCATGACCAAGGTACAGGAAATTCTTGACACCAAGGGCCACAGTGTTTTATCCATCGGCCCGACGGCGGATGTCCTCAGCGCGGCCGTGCTGATGAACGATCACAAGATCGGCGCGCTGGTCGTGATCGGCGAAGGCGGCAAAGTGGAGGGCATGTTCACCGAGCGCGACGTGCTGCACCGTGTGGTCGCCCATCGTCGCGACCCGGCCACCACCAAAGTCAGCGAAGTGATGACCTCGGCCGTGTTG
>JANLTA010000552.1:0-33717 GCA_031362705.1 Gemmataceae bacterium
CGCGCGCTTGGCCGACCCCTTCTTCTTGGACGCCTTCTTCTTCACTGGCGCATCCTTGCCGGACGCTCCGGGCCGGAGTGCACGCACGGCCTTCCCGGCACGCCAGATCTCTTCGTTGCCGAGGGCCGCGAGCTCCTTATCGAGCCGCTCGCGATAGTCGGAGCGACTGCACGTGGTGATGACGATCCGAGCCTCGTTGCCCGACTCGACGCTCTTGTAGAGCTCCTCGTAGACGGGCGCGACCGCCTCCCTGAACTTGTGCCGCCAGTCGAGCGCGCCCCGCTGCGCGGTGGTCGAGCAGTTGGCGTACATCCAGTCCATGCCCTTCTCGGCAATGAGCGGGTACAGCGACTGCGTCGCCTCCTCGACGGTTTCATTGAATGCCTCGGCGGGACTGTGACCATGTTCGCGCAACACCTCGTATTGAGCCAACCAAAGTCCGTAAATTGCCCCGACTAACACGCCACGCTCGCCGACGAGGTCGCAGATCGTCTCTTTTTGAAACGTTGTCTCGTATTGATGCACCGCGCCGATGCCGACACCGAGCGCCAAGCAGCGATCGCGAGCGCGTCCCGTTGCGTCGTGATTGATCGCGTAGCTGGCATTGAGTCCGCGACCTTCAACAAAGTTGCGTCGCAGCGTCGTGCCCGAACCTTTCGGTGCAACCATGAACACATCAACACCATCCGGCGGCACTACGCCTGTATCATTCTGATACACGATGGAGAAGCCGTGAGCGAAGCACAGGCCCTTGCCCGGCGTGAGGTGTGGCTTGAGTTGCGGCCAATAGTCTTTCTGGCCGGCGTCGGAAAGTAAAAAAAGAACGATGGTGCCACGACGGGCGGCTACATCAAGTGGATACAGCGACTGGCCTGGCAACCAACCGTCTTGCACCGCAACTGACCAACCGGGTGATTCGGTGCGCAACCCGACGATAACTTTGACGCCGTTGTCGCGCAGGTTCAGCGATTGCCCGCGGCCTTGAACGCCGTAGCCGAGAACGGCGACAGTCTCATGTCCGAGAATCTCACGAAGTCGAGCTGGTGGATAATCTGATCGTTCAACGACAGTTTCCTTGAACTCGCCGATCTGAATGTCACGCATGGCGGGTCACCCATCCACCACATCTTCAAGGCGCGTGACGGCAACGATGTCGCTGCGGAAGACTAGTAGTCGCTTGCGGTTGCGTTTGATGCCGGTGGCAACTGACTCCGCGACGTACAGCTCACGGGTGGTGTCCGTGTCGCGCAGGTCGTGAAAATCGGCGTTGCGGACATCGAGGAATTGTTCGTCGACTGCTGCAAGCGTGCCGAGGCAGACAAAGGTGCTCCGCAAATCGACAACGACCTTTTGACCCACATATTCTTGCAGCACGGCACCCCTCCAGCGCGTTTCAATCATCTTACCAGCCGTGGCACCGGGCGGATGGGCTATATGTTAATCGTTAGAGGCCGACGCCAACTGAGAGTTACATCGTGTCCATGCCGCACTTGCCCGAATTGTTTGTCAGCACTCGAGCTGAGCTGGAAGCCTGTTGCGAGCACATCGCGGGTTGCTCGGTATTTGGCTTCGATACCGAGTTCATTGGTGAACAGACGTTTCACCCGCGGTTGTGCCTGGTGCAGGCGGCGACGCCGGAGAAGTTGTTTGTCATTGACCCGTTGGAGCTTGAAGACCTGAAGCCGTTTTGGGAGTTGGTGGCCGACCCGAAGCGGGTGGCCGTGGTTCATGCCGGTCGCGAAGAGATGCGGATGTGCCGGCACCATCTTGGCCGGGCTGCGACGAACGCCTTTGATTTGCAAATCGCCGCAGGCCTGATTGGTGCGGGCTACCCGGCCGGGCACGGCACACTCGTGCAGCAGTTGTTGAAGATTCGCCTCCATAAGGGCGAGACGCTAACGGACTGGTCACGCCGGCCACTTACGAAACATCAGATTCGATATGCCTACGATGATGTTCGCTATCTCTTACCGCTCTACGATAAGATTCGCAAGAAGCTGGTTGAGCTAGGTCGTCTGGATTGGGCGACCGAAGAACTGGCGACGGTGCATTCACGATGGCTCGACGATGATCCCGAGCGTGAACCGTGGCGGAAGCTGCGTGGCCTCGGCAATTGCAATCGCCGCGAGCTGGCCGTGGTCCGCGAGATCTTTGCATGGCGCACGGAACGTGCCGACATCGTGAACAAACCCGCCCGCTACTTGTTGCGCGATGATTTGATCATTGAGTTGGCCAGGCGCATGCCGACCACCGAGAAGGACATGTTGCTCGTGCGCGGCGTGACCAAGCACGATGTGGCCGGGCTGCTTGCGGCCATCGGTCGCGGTTGTGCCATCGCGGATCATGATTTGCCGCCAGCCGCCGATCGCGATAATGATCCGCCGCAAGTCGCCATTGTCAACGGGCTATTACAAGCCGTGCTGGCGTCTTTTTGTGCCGACGAACGGCTCACACCGGCATTGGTCGCCACCAGCGCGGATTTGAAATCACTCATCCGTGCTGAGATGGACGACGCCGAGCCGGCAACCAGCGCACTTTCCGGCGGCTGGCGTGCCCAACACGTGCTGCCGGTATTAATGGACGTGCTGCAAGGTCGCCGCGGAATTCGCGTGGGGCAGGTGAAAAACATGGCCCCGCTGACGTTGGAAGGAACAACTTCCTGATCGCGCTTGGCCAACCCGTCACTTTTTCATTCGGTAGTGCCGCTAGCCGATTGCGTTGACGACAAGACAACGCTACAATGGCCAAAGAGATGGCATTGGCGGACCGCTCCGTCAGGCTGTCGCACCCGCAACCGGGAGAACCGCGTGCAAGTAAAAATCTCCGCCCGACATGGGCATTTGAGTGAAGCCGCCCACCAACTGATTGAGGAAAAGGCGTCTAACCTGGTACATTTTTTCGACCGGCTCACGATGATCGAAGTCACCGTCGACTTGGGCGACGAATTGCATAAGACCGTCGAAATCCTCGCCCGCTCGGAACACAAGCACGATTTCGTATCGCGAGAGTCGGCCAGCGAAATACAGACTGCACTCGACCAGGCAATTCATAAAATTGAACGACAGCTGACCAAACACAAGGAGAAAATCCAGGACCATCGCCGCGATATGCACGTCGGCGAGATTACCCGGGCCGAACGGGAATAGAATGGTTTTGGATCGCTCGTGGCAGGAGAGGGGACCGGCCCATGCGTATGTCCGATTTCGTGGTCTGGGAAGCGATCGTTCCCCGATTGGAACAAACCACGAAAGAAGGAATCGTCCGCGAGATCGTGGAGAGCCTGCGTTCGGCCGGCTGTTTCAAGACCGACGATTCCGAAGCCATCGTCAAAGCAATCCTCAAGCGCGAGCAGCTCGGCTCCACGGGCATTGGCGGTGGGAAAGCGATCCCGCACGGCAAGAGCATGGCCGTGGACAAACTGATTGGCACGGTGGCCATTTCGCCGGCCGGTGTCAACTTTGATTCGATCGACAACGAACCTGCTCACGTTTTCGTTCTCCTTATTTCGCCGCAGGATCGACCCGGCGATCACTTGCGGGCATTGGAAAGCGTCGTCCGGACCATGAAGGACGACAACTACGTCAAGGCTCTGCGCGAAGCGGGATCGCGTGAAGCGATCAAGAAACTGTTGGATGAACCGCCCGGCGGCTGACGCCGAAGGCTGAATGGACGGACGAGCTATGAACGCCCCCACGATTACTGTTGCACCCGGCGACGCCCTGCGTCGAGACATCGTCGTTGCCAACCCACAGGGCTTGCACCTGCGGCCGGCCACCGCTTTCGCCAAACTTGCCCGCCAATTCGCTTGTGCGGTGTTCGTACTCCGCGACGACCGCCGAGCCAATGGTAAGAGCCAGATGGAACTGCTACTTCTCGCGGCCGAGCCAGGCTCGCGGCTCACGCTGGAAGTCGACGGCAGCGATGCTGAGCTGGCAATTGACCCGCTGGCCGAGATGCTGGCCGACCAGGGCAGCGAAGACGAGCCAGAGTGACAACTCGGCGAACGACTGTCACTTTTGTCTGAAATCACCGGATCAATCTCGCACCCGGCATGATAACACGACGCGGAATCCCTGTTTCACCCGGCGTGGCTCTCGGGCCAGTGTTTATCCTTGATTCCACATCGTTTCGCATTCATAGCCGTAAGATTCGCGCCGGCGACGTCGATAGCGAGATCAAGAGACTTCAGACAGCGTTGGATGCGGCCATCGCCGATGCACGGGTGGAACAACAATCTGTCAGCTCGCAACTCGGCTCGCACTATGGAGCAATCTTCGAGGCGCATGCCCTGCTGCTGGAAGATCCGGCGCTTCTCAGCGAAATTGAACGTCATATCCGCGATGATCTTTTCACAGCGGCATATTCCGTCAGTAAAGTCTCACGCCGGTTTGCCAAAGCCCTGCTGGACTTCAAAGGTGGGGCGGCGATGGCGAGTCGCTCTGCCGATTTGCATGACATTGAAAACCGCGTCTTGAGACATCTCCTTGGCGCTCACAGCGAAGGATTGAAAGACCTGCACGAACCAGTGATCGTCGTGGCACATGAGTTAACGCCGAGCCAGACCGCACAGCTCAATCCCAAGTTGGTTCATGCGTTTGTGACCGAAGCCGGCGGCCGCGCCAGCCACACAGCCATTATCGCCGCGGCGCTGGAAATCCCGGCCATCGTCGGCGTGGGGCCGTTCCTTTCCGATGTGTCCAGCGGCGACGAAGTGGTCGTCGATGGAATGCACGGCATCTTTATCATCAATCCGGATGATGAAGCCCGACACCGGTTTGAATCGGCGCGAAAATCCTACGCGAGCTTTGAGCGCGAGTTGGACGAGATGCGCGATTTGCCGGCCGTCACAAAGGATGGCCACAAAGTCACGCTTTTAGGTAACATCGAGTTTCCACACGAGGCGGCTCACGCTATCGAACGCGGTGCCGAGGGTATCGGCCTATATCGCACCGAGTTCTTATATCTCAGCCGAGACGAAGACCCGACGGAAGAAGAGCAATTTGAAGCATTCCGCCGCGTGCTGCAGGATATGCCGCCGTGTACACCACTCGTGATCCGCACACTGGATTTGGGCGCCGATAAGTTTAATCCCCGATCCGGGCCTGCCGTGGATGAGCAGAATCCCGTGCTTGGCCTGCGCAGCGTGCGCCTGTGCTTGCAGAACCTGCCGCTGTTCAAGACCCAATTGCGCGCCATCATGCGTGCCAGCGTATTTGGCGATGTGCGCATATTATTGCCCATGATTTCCGGTCTGCGCGAGCTGCGACAGTGCAAATTGATACTGCGGGATGTGACGGAAGATCTTGAAGAGGAAGGAGTTGCGTTCAATAATTCAGTGCCGATCGGCACCATGATCGAGATTCCGTCGGCAGCCATCGTGGCCGACCGCCTGGCACGCGACGTGGATTTTCTTTCCATAGGTACCAATGATCTTGTACAGTATACTTTAGCGGCCGACCGTACCAACGAGCACGTCGCCGAGGTTTACAGCGCTAGCGATCCTGCCGTGTTGCAGTTGATTCAGCGTGTCCTTGATGTCGAGCGTGACACCGGCAAGCCGGTGAATGTGTGCGGTGCAATGAGTGGCGAGCCTGTGTATGTGGCATTGCTGCTCGGTATGGGCCTACGGCAGTTCAGCGTACCGCCGCATAACATCCCCGAAGTGAAACGGGTGATACGGGCAACGACGCTGACCGATGCCAAAGAGGTTGCCACGCAGGCGCTCCAATTGGAGACCGCCACCGAGGTAACCAATTATTTACGCGACCAAACGCTCCGATTGCTTCCGGGTTATGAGATCTGAACAAGCATCGGCTGGCGATACATAGGAGAGCGGCGACCGCGGGGTTGAATGTGCGGCCGGCTATGGACATGCCGGCGGCGACTCCCGGGCCGCGAGGATTTCGTGAATCACCTTGGCGTGCCGCTTACGGCTCATTGCCCGGCGGCGCAGACTATTCGTGACTTTGAATTGCGGACCATTTGGCCCGCCCGGCGGTGTGTCGCCGCCATCTCTGATTACCAACCCTCATCACCACGCCTTCCCACCCGCGAATCGCGGCCCGGCCATCGCCGCGCGGCTCGTCGGTCGAAGGCGGTTCCACACCGCTTAGCGAAAGAGAGCTTATGAAGAAGGAAATGCTTATCAACGTCCTCCAACCGGAGGAATGCCGAATCGCCATTCTCGAAGATGGAGTCCTCGAAGAACTTTACGTCGAAAGGACGAGTCAGGAAAGTTACGTCGGCAATGTTTACAAAGGCAAGATCGTCAACATCGAGCCGAGCATTCAAGCCGCATTCATCGATTTCGGCATCGGACGCAACGGCTTCCTGCACGTGTCTGACGTAGACCCGGCTTACTACAAGCACCTTAATGTTCGTGGTGGTGGCGGCAACCAAGGTCGTCCGCCGCGTCAGGATGACCGGCCGCGCGGACGGCATGACGAGCCGCGTCCGCAACGACAAGATGATCGGCTACCGCGCCGCGAGGAGTTCCGCTCCGAACCGCCACGGCGTGAAGAAGCCCGGCAGGAACCGCCACGCGGCCGAAGAGACGAACGCCGACCTCGCATTGAAGAGGAGTACGACGAAGAACCACGTGGCCGACGCAATCCGCCGGTGCTGCCGCCGCAACCGCGTGAAGCCCCGCCGCGACAGGTTGAAACGGCCTTTGGGGCCGACTTGTTTGACGACACGCCGAACGCCTATCAACCGCCGCCGCGACATCATTCGGATGAAGATCCGTATGCCGGCTTGGCCACGATGATGGGCGAGCAACCGCCGCCGCTGCCGCCCCGGCATCAGCCGCGTAACGAAGCGCCGTCACGCGAGCGCGAGCAACGGGATCATCGCAGGCATAACCGCCATGAGGAACCACGGCATCAGGAAGAACCGCCGACGGCCCTCTACCAACAGTTACCACCACCGCTGCCACAACCGCAGCCAAAGAAAGCTGAGCCAAAGAAACCGGAACCGGTGAACGATGGCTTCGGCGCCGGCATCGACATTTGGGGCGACGATTTGCCGCCACCGTATATGCCCGGCGCGGAACGACGCACCGGACCTGATGATGATTATGAGTTCGAAGCCGACGGCGGCGGCGTTGACATTCGCGACAATGGCGACGACAGCGATCTGGAAGACACCGACATCGGCGATGAGGGCGACAACGGCGACGATGATGGTGACGACGCCGATGATGGCGATGAAAGCGAGAGCCTATCACGGCCCCGCCGCAGCAATGGTCCCCGCCGAATGCCGCAACAGCACGGTCGTCATCGCGGCCGCGATGGCGATGGTCACCAGAAGCCGCTGATTCAGGATATCTTCAAGCGCGGCCAGGAAGTGATCGTCCAGGTCATCAAGGAAGGCATCGGCACCAAAGGGCCGACGCTCAGTACCTACATCAGCGTGGCGGGTCGCTACCTGGTGCTCATGCCCGGCCTGAGCCGTGTCGGCGTATCACGCAAGATCGACGACATCGACCAGCGGCATCGCTTGCGCGATATTCTCGCCGAGTTGCGGCCACCGCAAGGTCTTGGTTTCATCATCCGCACGGCCGGTACGGATCGCAACAAGAAGGAACTGCAAAACGACTTAAACTACCTCCTGCGCATCTGGCAGGTCGTGGTCAAACGCATCAAGGCGCAAAAAGGTCCGGGACCGATCCATCAAGAAAGTGACATGATTACGCGGACCATCCGCGACACGTTCACGGGCGACGTAGATTCAATCTGGATCGACGAGCCGGTTGCTTACCAGCATGCGCACGAGTTCTTACAAGCAGTCATGCCACGCTATGCAAGCCGACTCAAGCACTACGATCAAATTGAACCGCTGTTCCACAAGTACGGCCTTGATGGCGAAATCGCCAGGATTCAGCATAAGAAACTGCCTCTGCCCGGCGGTGGCTCTATCGTCATCGACCAGACCGAAGCGCTGGTGGCCATCGATGTCAACAGTGGTAGCTTCCGCGCCGACAGCAACAATGCTGAGGAAACCGCGTACCAGATCAACCTGGTCGCTGCTCGGGAAATCGCCCGGCAACTGCGCCTGCGCGACCTCGGTGGCGTGATCGTCAACGACTTCATCGACATGAAGGACGACAAGCATCGGCGCTCCGTCGAAAAGGCGATGCGCGAAGCCGTTAAACGCGATCGCGCCCGTACCAAAGTGTTGCGCATCTCGCAGTTTGGGCTGATTGAGATGACACGCCAACGAATTCGCCCTTCACTGAAGCGCAGCGTGTTTCAGGAATGCCCGCACTGCAACAGCCAGGGGCACGTCAAGACGGCCGAGAGCATGAGCATCGAAGCCATGCGCATGATTCAATTGGCGGCGGCCCGTGACGGCGTCCGCCGCGTTGAGGTGCGCGTTCATCACGCTGTGGCGGAATACCTGGTCAATCGCAGCCGCCGGCAAATCTCCCAACTGGAAGACCGCAGCGGCATGCAAGTGTCGGTGACGGCCTTGCGCGATGTCTCACCTGAGCGGCTCGATTTTACCGGGTACGACGCCAACGGCAGCGAAGTGCCGTTGCAACCCGTGGTGGCGGCCCCACAGCCCCGGCACAACCACGAACGCGGTCGCGGCCGGCGACGGTAGAAAGTTAGCGGCCCCCAAACTACAACAGGGTGAGACATTCCGACCTTCACTCATGCGGAGAACCAACGATGAACCGTCGCGATCTTTTGGCTCAACTCGGTGTGTTGAGTGCCGGTTTGGCCGCCGTCGGAACGACGTGCGCCGATGACACGGTGGGCAAGCCAACGCGCCATGCCACCAAGGGACCGCTGGGTACGCCACATGCCCACTTTTGCGGCATCCACATGGCGAAGAACAACCCGAAGCTTCAATTTGTCACGCAACATTACTGTGTCGGCCAAAGCGATGGATTGTTCCAGTGTCTGCTCTACGACTCAACGGCGGATAACGCTAAGCTCGTCGGAATCGAGTACATCGTCACCGATGAGATCTTTCACAAGCTGCCCGACACGGAAAAGAAGTACTGGCACCCGCACACTTACGAAGTGCTGGCCGGCGGCCTGATCGCGCCGGGAATGACTGAAGAGAATGAACTGCAATTCATGAAGACGATCCTCACGACCTGGGGCAAGACCTGGCACACTTGGCCTGACCCAAACACGCCCGTGCCGATGGGTGAGCCGCTCTTGATTTGGTCCCTGATGGGCGATGGTCAGGCCGACGAGAAAGTGATCGCCGCCCGCGATAAGGACTTCAGCGTAAAGACTGCTGACGTTCGCGCCAAACGCAAAGCTCAATTCGGCATGGACGCACCCAACGTATCGCTGCCACCGAACATGAACTTCATCGGCCGACAATGGACCAACAGCGGGGAAGACAAGCCGCCGAAGCGGTGACAACCCTACCCGCTTTTGCTCGTTTTAGCTAACATCCGAGTGGCAGGGTTGCCGAATGAATAAGCGTACGCGCTGAGGGGGCGTCCATGATTGCACGTGTTTTTGGCTTGTTGGTTGTTGTCGTCGGCATCGCGCCGGTTTGTGCTCAGGATCAATTTGGCTGGGCGCAACAGCTCCTACTTGTGGACGGCAAACCCGCGACCGACAAGGACTTCGGCACGGTGGCCAAGGGCGCAATGCTTCAGCACCGCATCCCTGTGACCAACAAGTACGGCGTGCCGCTTAACATTCAGTTGGGTGTGTCGTGCGATTGTGTTAAAGTCACTTCCAGCAAAGCCGTGTTGCAGCCACGAGAGACGACAACTCTCGACATCGAGATGGACACGCGACGATTCAACGGCCACAAAGAGGTGGTCATTTATTTCACCGTTGCCAATCAACAGTACTTCTCGACCGCGCTCGTGAAGGTCAAGGCGAATTGCCGCACGGATGTGGCGATGAACCCCGGTGTGGTCAACTTCGCCATCGTGCCGCGCGGCGAATCGCGACAGAGTCAAATCTCCGTCGAATACGCCGGCGTTCTTGATTGGCGCATCACGGACCACCCGGCCAACGATCTGTTTGACATCACTGTCAATGAAAAGTATCGCCAACCGGGCCGCGTCGGTTACATCGTGCAAATGAGTCTCAAGGCTGACGCCCCGGCCGGGTCATATAAGCAGGAATTGTTGTTGCCGACTAACGATCCGCAGACACCGAATCTGCCGATACCGTTTGAACTCACGGTGCAATCGCCATTGTCTGTGGTACCTGAGACCGCTCGGTTTGGCGGAGCACGGGTGGGGCAAACTTCCGATCAAAAGCTCTTCGTGCGCAGCGGCGGCAAGGCGTTCAAGATTGTCAGCGTCGAAGGTCTGGGCGATGGCATGAGCATTGCCGAGCCGTTGCCGACCGAATCCAAACCGGTCCATATTGTCACTCTAAAATACGCACCGACCGCGGCCGGCTCGGTCAATAAGAAACTCAAGTTTCGCACCGACGGCGGTGAAACGCTTGCTGCGACGCTCACCGTTGATTGCACGGTCGCCCCGCAATAATGCGATCATCGTAAGATGTCCCTGAGCCAACTCCGGGGCCGCATCATGTCCATTCCGAATCGTCTCGCGCAAGAATCGTCGCTTTACCTTCGGCAACACGCTAACAATCCCGTCGATTGGTATCCCTGGGGACCGGATGCCCTGGCCCGCGCGCGCGAGTTGGATCGGCCGATCTTCCTTTCCATTGGCTATTCGGCTTGCCATTGGTGCCACGTCATGGAGCACGAGAGCTTCGAAGTCGAGGCCACGGCCGCATTGATGAACGAGAGCTTTGTGTGCATCAAAGTAGACCGGGAAGAGCGACCGGACATTGACGACATCTACATGAAGGCGGTGCAATTACTCAACCGGGGCCAGGGTGGTTGGCCCATGAGCGTTTGGTTGACGCCGGAGCTGCGGCCGTTTTACGCGGGCACATACTATCCGCCCGATGACCGCTACGGCCGACCAAGTTTTCCTCGTGTGCTAACGGCACTCGCCACGGCCTGGCGTGACCGTCGCGGTGAACTCGCCAAATCGGCCGGTGAGATCACAGAGCATCTTCAAGAGTTCGGTCAACTACCGGCAAGCGAAAACGAAGTCGATGCCGAGGGCTTAATCCGCAATGCCGTGCAGTCTCTATCTCGCGGTTTCGACAATACTCACGGCGGCTTTGGCGATGCGCCGAAGTTTCCCCATGCCTTGGAATTGCGACTGCTATTGCGAGCTTACGCGCGCTTCGGAGACGATGGTGCGTTGGCAATGGTCACGCGCACGCTGGACAAGATGGCACGCGGCGGCATGTACGATCAGCTCGGCGGTGGCTTTCACCGCTACAGTGTGGATGCCCGGTGGCTGGTGCCACATTTCGAAAAGATGCTTTACGACAATGCGTTGTTGGGCGTGACCTATCTCGAAGCGTTTCAAGCCACCGGCAACCCATTCTATCGGCAAATCGTCGTTGAAATACTCGAGTACATCCAGCGCGAGATGACCTGTGATGGAGGAGCCTTCTACTCCACGCAGGACGCTGATAGCGAAGGCGAGGAAGGCAAGTTCTTCGTCTGGTCGCTGGCGGAGATCGAATCCGTTCTTGGCAGTGACGACGCGGAGATTGCCGCCCGTGTGTGGGGTGTGACCGCCGAAGGGAATTTCGAGGGTCAAAACATCTTGTGCCGCTCCAAGAGTGATGAGCAAGATGCGAAGCTGTTGAAAATGCCGCTGGATGCGTTTCAACTTCGAATGAACAGTGTGAGGCGGAAGCTACTGGCAGTGCGGTCACGACGGGTTTGGCCAGGCCGTGATGAGAAGATATTGACGAGTTGGAACGGCCTGATGATCGCTGCATTTGCCCGGGCCGGTGCCGTGCTGGAGCGGCCCGACTTCGTGGATGCCGCGATCAATGCTGCCGAGTTTGTGCAAAAGCATCTGCGAACTTCCAACGATCGCTTGAATCGCACGGCGTCCGCCGACGGACGCGCCAAGCTCAACGGCTACCTAGAAGACTATGCGTATTATGCCGAGGCACTGACGCATCTTTATGAAGCAACATTGGACGAACGCTGGCTGTCTGAAGCCGCCCAATTGATGTTCGTGATGTGCCCGCAGTTCGGCGACCGCGAACATGGCGGCTTTTTCACCACGTCCAAGGATCATGAACAGTTGCTCATGCGCATTAAGGACATTCACGATGGGTCGACGCCATCGGGCAATGCCATGGCCGTGATGGCGTTATTGCGCGTGGGCACTATGCTAGGACGCGCCACATTGCTCGAAGTCGCTCGTCAAACCCTGAAAGCGTTTCACGGTGTCATGGAGGCCCACCCATCTGCGGCGGGCCAGATGTTGATCGCCCTAGATTTTGATTTCGGTCCGGTGCAGGAGGTTGCGATAGTCAGCGACAATGTTTCGGAAAACTATCGTCGTGTGTTGTGGGCGGCCCGGCAACCATTTGCTCCGCGTCGCGTCCTGGTGCCACCTGGTGAGCGAAAGGCCGAAGGACAAATGTCGATGTACATCTGTGAGAATCAGACATGTGCGCCGGCGGTGAATGACGCCGATGCAGCCATTGCCATTCTCAATCAAGCCGCGCGGGAAAGCGCCTGAGGCACGGCGGCATATACAGGAGCCGGCATCGGTGCGCGAACGACGTTATTCCACCAAAACGGCAACAACACTCGCAACGTTTTCGGAATATCCAGTAGCGACACTTTGCTGACGCCGGCTCGCCGCGCGCGATGGCGCACGCCAATTTCGCCAATCGATAGGCCTAACTGTCGGGCTCGCGCTAACATTTCCGTATTCACGAAGAAGCCGTGCGCTGTCGGCATGAGCTGTCGAATGGCACTGCGACGGAACAACTTCAGGGCACAGTCGCAATCGCGCACTCCGGTTCGCAACAACCGTCGAACGAGTTGGTTGTATCCCCACGAAAAGAACTTGCGTTGCCAGGCGTCCTGACGATCAACACGATAGCCGACCATTACGGGATGCGCCGACGACCACGGAATCAAGCGACCCAAATCGGACAGATCAAATTGGCAGTCGGCATCGGTGAAGGCGACGAGATCGCAGGTCGCCGCCGAGAAGCCCAAGCGCAGTGCGGCCCCGTAACCCAAGTTAGTTTCATGTTGAATGAGCCGTAGCCACTGGTAACGATCGGCCAGGTTGGCGACAATCCGGGCGGTGTCATCGGTACTGCCGTCGTCAACAACGAGGATTTCATAGCGCCACGCCAACGAACGCAACGCCACATCCGCCTCCGCGACGGCGTCAGCAATCACCGCAGCCTCGTTGTATGCCGGCAGAATCAAAGTCAACGATGGCGTCATTGGTTGTTCCTGAAAACAATAGAACCGCGATGACCACAAGAAACGCAGAGAAGAACGGTCTCAGTTATTTCTTCTCCGCGCGCTCTGCGATCTCCGCGGTGATGTTCTTGTTCTTCATCTGCACTCGATACGGCGTCCCATAATCGCCATGGATCGGTCGATCGATGCCGTGGACGAACATGAGAAACAGCACCGTCACCCCGGCCTGTGCGACCCACAAGCCGCCGAGCAGCCAGCGAGCGCAGCCGGTGGTGAAGCTCATGAAGGCTACCCGCGCCAAAGCCACGCAGGCCACCGGGGCGGCGATAATCAGGTAATGTCGATACACCGGCAAGCCAGTTATCGTCAACAGCAAGCCATAACCGATGCCGACCGCGCCGATGGTCATTCCCGTTGGTGAGCGATCGAGACCCCATGCCCCGGTTCGCAGCCCTGTTTTGACAAAACGTGTGAGTATCACCAGAAATGCGGCTGCCAACAGTACGTGCAATCCGCCAACCAGATACGTTGCCTGCCCGCCAATCATTGGCTGCTGAAGGAATGGCACGAAGTCTTCACCGAGCGAGTATTTCAAATGCAGGCCGAATGGTTCGGTGAACCAGTAGACCCAGTACTTCAATTCCAAGAGACACCACCAATGCGACTTGGCCGACGCCGACCTCTCGGCGACGAAGAGCAGATGATATCCCCACGGCAACGCCGGCAACATGCCTAAGATGCCGCCGCCCACCGTCCACGGCCACCGGAACGAACGGTAATCAAACACCAGTGCCCAGCCGGCCAGTGCTGTTGCGAAGAAAAACGCCCCGGGATGTATTTGGGCCGCGAGTGCAGCGATGAGGCCAAACAGCAAGGCCGCCGACCGTCGCGAACGATACCACCACGTTGCCAGCATCATCACAGCAATGGCTGGTAGCACGGATGGCGGCCATATCTTGCGGTGAAACAACACCGCCAAGGGATTCACGGCTAACAGCGACAGACCCCACCACCACGGCTCTCGCTCATCGGGTGCCACGATGCGGGCAATGAAGACAGCGAGTAACCCCAGCGCCAAAACGTTGACCATCATGCAGGCGACGTTCAAATCGATCGGATCGTGGGCATGGAACAACTTGGCGAGTCCCAGAAATACCCACACGCTCATGCCCGGATGCGGCACGTCAGCTGAGTTGTTCATCCCGGTCCACGGCCACGACTTACTTAGACCAACGGCTTGCGTGCGCTCAAATGAATAAATCTCATCGCCCTTGTACTCCATGTCCGCGGGCCACAGAAGGCGCAACGCCGCACCGATAATCAAAGCCAAGCCAATGCCCAGCTTGGCACGCAACGACATCGAATCCAGCGGCATTCCGTCCACTCCGGCGACGAACACAACCCGCCGAAGATACCCGATTGCTGAAGGAACGTGAAGGTGAAGTCAATCGCCAAACTTTGCGGAAAATGAGGTAACAATCGTCACTTTTTGATGCCGCTAGGTGGTGCATTTAACCGTTGTGTCAACCAGTTGCAAACATCCGGGAACAGGCGTTTGCCAGTGGCGGTGTCGTGGCGGCCGCAAGGGTCAACGATGCAAGTGAAGTCTAGGCCTTTGCATCGCGCCTTATCTGCGAAGGCTTCGACCTGAGCGTCGATATTGAATTCATCGTTGGCGCCATAGCCGGCGAACATCTGCAACTCGCCGGGCTGGACGTTGAAACTGTCGAGCATCTCGTAAGGATTCTCAATCGCGATTTGTTGAATGGCTTCTTTATTGAAACAGCCATAGAGAGGATGCGACAATGTCCGTTCGCGGATGGTGATGACGCCATAGAAGCGGCCGACCGGCTGCCAAGGGCCGAGGCGTTCGCGGCAGCCGAGGCAATTTGGATCGTAGTTGGCAAAGTAGTTTCCGTGACAATCCAGATAACGCACATGCAACGGAGGCGAGATTCCCGCGGCGATCTTGAACTGGCAGCGATACTTAATGCCGAGGTTGAAAGCCCCGAAGCCACCCATCGAAGCGCCGCACAATACGTGTTGCTCCGGTTCCGGACGGACGGGAAAGTTTGAAGTCACAAAACTCCACACGTCCTGAATGATGTAGTCCTCGAAGTGACCGGCACGACTATTGACGTAAAAGCTGCCGGCATTCGTGATCGACGGATGCCCTCGCGTCGTACCGTCGGGAATTGCAATGATCATGTGCGGGATTCGACCGCACGCCATCGCTTCATCGATCATCTGGACAAGGCCGAGAAAACTCGCCTCATCCTGGGCGATGCCATGCAGATAGATCATGCCGGGATATTGCCGGCATGGGTCGTAACAGGGCGGCAAGTACACGTACATATCGCGCTTTTGACACAGCGCATTCGAGTAAATGCGGCGGTCGCGGAGATGGTTGTGCGTGTAATCGACGAGTTGTCCGCGGAGTTTGCTGTTAACGCGACTGATCGGGGTCCACGTCTTGGGGCGCAGGCCGGTGGCGGGCGTCAGGCCAATGGCGAAAGTAAGCAGTATCGCCAGCGACCACAGCACGCGCCGCAACATACACAGTCTCCCCGGTGAACCAACAAGGTGCAATGTCAGGTGTTGGATCGGTCGAGGGACGGTTTGATATTCGCTGAAAAACAATAGCAGGTAATCTTGAGACAGGTTTCGTCCGGATCATGCCGGTTTTTCGGACGACAGCAACGCGGCGAGACGTGACCGCGCGCGATCCGTGCGGCCGGCAATGATGTCCGCGCGGGCGTCCTGCAATTCTTGCGCTAAGCCATCGTTGAACGGGACTGCATCGCCGGGCGACGGAGACGTGGGAATCAGGCGTGTGACAATTGCTTCACCCAACGCCTCGACACCATCGCCGGATTTAGCGGAAACAAGTGCCGAAGGGCCAACCGATTGGGCATCCCATGCCTTGGGTGTATCGGCTTTGTTCAGAACCAAGAGTGGATCAATTTCCTTGGGTGCGCGCGTCGGGGTCGCACTCAGGTCCATCACCCACAGCACCAAATCAGCTTTTCGAGCCGCCTCTTCTCCGAGTCGGATTCCAGCGCTCTCCAACGAATCGGTCGTGAAGCGTACGCCAGCCGTGTCAAGCAACTCAATCGGCCAGCCGTCGAGTGCGACCATCGTTGACACAACATCCCGCGTGGTGCCTGGAGTTGCCGTGACCACGGCCCGCCGATAACCCGCCAATGCGTTGACAAGACTGCTTTTGCCGGCGTTCGGCGGCCCGCAAACTGCAACAGTCCACGGACGGGTAAGATGCCGGCCCAGGTTGCCGAAACGCAGAACGCGATTGAGCGCATCAGAAGCGGCATTCACTCGGGATTGATCAAACAACTCGAGCACGCGGCGAATGCCACGGTCCAACGCACCCAAGGACTGATCGAGCAACACGTTGGCCGCGCGAAGTGTCAATGCCTTCGTGAGATTTCGCAGTGCTACAGTCCGCAAGGTGCTGGGCGGTGGAGCTACGAGTTTCTTCCAACTTGTGATAGTCACGCCGCGTTCAAAGAGCTGCTCAATCACCAGCTCGACCATTTGCGAGCCGCCGTGGCAATGGACCTCGTACCACGGTACTTCCTGATCGGGTCGCGACGCCAGCACGACTTCATCACCGGGGGGCGGGCCGAACGTGCCGACATGCAGCGAACCAGGTTCGGGTGCAGCCGCTAACGGTTGCCCGCGCGGGCGACGGAATAGCGGTGCAACAGCCTTCCACGCATCGCGGCCAACAACTGCAACCGTGGCGACGCCAGCCATTCCCGGCGGCGTCATTACACCGGCGACGGCATCGACGCGGCGGTCTGCCACAGGCCCATCAGGTTGAGCGCTGGTTCGAATCGCTTGCATGGCCACTCGATCATCGACTCCAATAAGGCACCATCGCCACCCGTAAACACGATCACATCGGGGCGGCTCGTGCGCGCGCAATCGGCCACCGCCCCCATAATTACGGCACAAAGGCCTGCCCGGATGGCGGCATCGGTGTTCTTTCCGGGAAACGGCTCGGAATGTTTGAGGCGAACCTTCGGCAACTTGGCCGTATGTGTGTGCAGCGCCGCGGCCATGAGTCTCAGACCGGGGAAGATTGCGCCGCCACGAAATGCGCCATCAACCAGATTGATGGTTACGGCGGAGCCGGCGTCCACCACCAATAGCTTTTTGCCGGGAAACATCGCTTGGGCGGCTGTCGCCCCGAGCAACCTGTCTAAGCCGACAGTCTCCGGTTGATCAACGTCTATGGGAATGGGGATGCGTTCAAACGATGAGACGATGGTGACGCGGTCGCCATAACCAGCCACCCAGATGCGCATCCGTTCAACAATGTCCGGCACGACACTGGCGATGACCCAATGAGCCGGTCGCGGCAAGGCTTCGCGCCATGCCTTCAATTGCCGATCCCAGTCCGCTGATTCATAAGACAGGGCCACGACGTCGAACACACCCGATGCGTTGCAACGGCCCCACTTGACGCGAGTGTTGCCAATATCGACGACCACATCGGCGTTCATTGTGGCGTCTCGGTCAGACGTTGCGCGATGCGACCAACGAGTTCGGCCAAGCCTTTGCCCGTAACCGCCGAGATTGCCAACACCGGTTCGTGAATCTCTTTTTCCAGCCGTTCACGCACCTCGCCGCTGTCGGTCAATTCCGACTTGGTGACGACGACCAACTCGGGTTTATCAGTCAGGTGCGGGCTATACAGATCCAATTCGTTGCGGATGGTGCGATAATTCTCAATCGGATCGCTGCCATCCATCGGCAGCGGTTCAACTAGGTGAACCAGCACGCGAGTTCGTTCGACATGGCGCAGGAACTCGTGGCCCAGGCCAATGCCAGCGTGAGCGCCTTCGATTAATCCCGGAATATCGGCCAGAACAAAGCCGCGTTCGTCGTCCATCGCCACCATGCCGAGGTTGGGATACTTGGTCGTAAACGGGTAATCGGCTATTTCCGGTCTAGCCCGAGACAACCGGCTCAGTAACGTAGACTTCCCGGCATTGGGCATGCCGATCAGACCCACATCGGCGATGACCTTCAACTCCAGCACCAGCCAACGCTCTTCGCCCTCTTCGCCTTCCTCGGCCTCCGTCGGTGCCTGATTGGTAGCCGTGGCGAAGTACTTGTTACCACGCCCGCCTTTGCCACCACGGCCGACCGTCACTTGATCGCCCGGACCGATCAGGTCTTTCAGAGTGTGTCCGCGGTCCCGATCCACGACCATTGTGCCCGGCGGGACATTGATGATGAGATCTTCGGAACTCAGACCCGTGCAGTTAGCCCCAGTGCCCGGCTGACCGTTGTCGGCCCGCCAATGCTTGCGATGCATAATTCCGGCAAGATTGTCAGCCCCGGCCAATGCGCGAACGATGACGGACCCACCCCGGCCGCCGTCGCCGCCGTCGGGACCACCTTTGGGTACGTACTTCTCACGGCGAAAACTGACGCAGCCGTTGCCGCCATCGCCGCCTTTGACGAAGATCGTTACTCGGTCGATGAACATCGGGTTAGTCTACGAGTTGTGGCGCAACGACGAACGGAGGAAACCACGTCGGGCTTACGTCCCGACGCTCGCCTCAATAAGCGTTTTTGTTAATGCGGATGATTGTTAGTAACAGGATTTTGACATCCAACCACGGCGTCCAGTGAGTGATGTAATGGAGGTCGAATTGGACTCGTTTGCGGAGCGACGTGTTGCCGCGCCAACCGTGGACCTGTGCCCAGCCGGTGATGCCGGCTTTGACTTTGTGCCGGGCCATGTAGTTGGGGATGGTCTTCTCGAACCGTTCGATGAAGTGCGGACGCTCGGGGCGCGGGCCGACAAGGCTCATGTCACCCATGAGGACGTTGATGAGTTGCGGTAACTCATCAAGACTGCTCTTGCGCAGGAATGCACCGATACGAGTTGGGCGCGGGTCGTTCTTGATCGCCCACACTGGGCCGGTGCTAGACTCTGAATCGACTGGCATGGTGCGAAACTTCAACATACCGAATGGGCGACCCGATAATCCGCACCGCTCCTGGCGATAGAAGACCGGGCCGGGGCTGGACCATTTCACCAGTGCAGCCAAAACGCCGAACAGCGGTGCGAGAATGACAAGCCCCACAGACGTCAACACGATATCCATCACCCGTTTGACGTGCAGATTCAGTCCGAAGTGCGCGCTTTCACGTAGGCCGATGATTGGCAATCCGTTGAGATTGGTGGTGGTCAAAGACAGACCTGCCATGCCGGGTGTATCGACCACAAGACGCACTTCGGCGAAGGTTTGCGATAACAAGTCGAACACACGCCGGGCGTCGTGATAACGATTCAGCGGCAACGCGATGAACACGTGCTCGACGTTGTTCTTGGCCACAATGTCCGGCAACTCAGCCGAGGTGCCGATGACGTCGAGATCACTGCACCAGCGGTTCGGTTGATCTTCGATGAAGCCCAGCGTGCGAATGCCCATCCAATTGGCGCGGCGAAGTGCTCGCTGCGTCTTGCGGGCGACTCGTCCCGTGCCGATGATAATGGCGTTGGTCTGGTTGTAACCCCGGCGACGCAAACTCTTCAGCGCGTTCCAACTCAGTCGCCGCGCGACCAACACTGCTACCGGCGTCAACAGGGTGAATAGCGCCATGGCCAGGCGCGACTCATATTGTTCGTGCTGGTAGAAGCGTGCGGCCATGATGAACAGTGCGAGCAACGCCGATCCCTTGATGACGGCAAACAGTTCTTCACGGAACCGCCTCATGCGATGGATGCGGTATTGACCGGCTACGTGGTAAGCCACGGTCGCCAACAGCAGAATCATCGGCAGGTTGTACAGATACAGCTCAAACTCTGGCTGTGGTTTCGAAATGGGCAGCCAACCGGAGAAGCGCGCGTGATAAGCCCCGACCCAGGCCAGGGCGGTGCAGCCTAGGTCGGTCAGGTGAAACCAGACGATGAATGGCTGGCTCGTGCGGCGGATCATGGCCCGTCCGTGGCGGTGCGCGCGGGTTCCTCCCGCTGTTGGTAGGCCATCGTTGTAGCACGGCCGGACGAAAAGGGTCAATGCGACTAAAAAGACGTTGTAAGCCCGACGCGCAAGTAAGGTTTCGGAAGTATGGCCTTGAACCTTGCTGGCGCGTCGGGCTCACAGGATTTGGAGCCAAACCGTGTTGACCGCCGAGCAGTTGCTAGACAAAATCAACAAATTGCGCAAAGACTACAGCGATGATGAAGAAGACGAGACCTATCAGGCGTTGCACCACGCGCTGTTGTTCATGTCGTACAAAGTTGGTTTGTTGAAAGAGTATCTGCAAGAGGCGGCAAAGGGTCGCGACGCATCGAAGTAACGGCTGCCGAATACGAAACCTCTTTCACGATATCCGGCCAGGTGTGGTCCACCTTGGCCTTCACATCGTCACTGATTGCACTTGCGTTCGGCTGATAGTCACGATGTTCCGCCAGATATTGCGCCACTGCTGGCCGTGCCAAGTTGAAATCACCCAGCTCCAATGATCGATAAATACGCTCGATTTCCGCAAGTGGATTGGCCATCAGATCTTCGTAGCGCAACTCGCATAGCCGGCCTGCCGGTATTTGTTTCTTGCCAATTTCGTAGGCCGCGTACAGCCGGCGGCCCGCTTCCGAAACGACCTCTTCAGCCAGCCGATCATCGGGAACTTGCAGCGTATGGTTGACCGAGAGAGCCTTCCAAAGCCGAAGCGTCGATGGATACACGCGATACGGATCACGACAAATATGCACGAACCGAGCGTTCGGAAACTGGCGTAGCAGGGCCGGAATTCGAGCCATGTGCGGCGGCGATTTGAGGATTAATCGCTTGCCGGGATTCACGTACGATACGCGTTGAAGGAACCACGCCAGTGCTTTGCCCCAGCGTGATTGCTGTTCGTCGCTGAATCCACGGAAGTCGAGCGCATCAAAGTCGGTGGGCCGATGATTGGGAAACGCGATATGCGTGTAAAACGATGGCTGACCCATCATACACAACGCGAATTCGTCTTCCTGCGGCCGATCCCAACCGGTCGGCAAGTCGTCCATAGGTCGCCGCTTGGGCAGCACGAACGGCATGAATCGCCGCATAAAGTTCTCGACCATCAGGAAGCAATTCGGCTCCATGCACTGACACATGTTGGGATACGTGTGCCTTGGATCGCGGATGAGCAATTCGTGCAGGAACGTGGTGCCAGTTCGCCAATGGCCGAGAATGAAAACGGGATCGGTCGGCATCGGCGTGCGCACGATTCGGTGCCGCCAGAAGGCCTCTTGCAACAACCAGCAAATGGAGTGAACAGTGCTGACGACCATCACAATCGCTGCCACCCACCAATAGCGCGGGTGAACGGCGAAGCGATTACGCCAAAGAAGACGTAGCCAACCGTGGAGGCCGAACCCTTCCCACATATGCGGCGTCCATTCTGCATTTTTGGGAGCCGAGCTCACGATAAGAATGGCCTTTCTGCTTGGGGAAAACGGTCAGTTGCACTGGTCAAAACAGCATCCGTTGAGTATGATGTTATTAATAGATCGCGGCGTGGAGCAGTGGTAGCTCGCCAGGCTCATAACCTGGAGGTCGTAGGTTCAAATCCTGCCGCCGCAGCTGATCGATTTTCCGGCGGCAAGTTGGGGGCAACGCTCCTAGCTTGCCGCTTAGCGTTTAATGCCCCAGCTTGTATCACATCGTTTGTGAGCATCACCGTTCAAGACGTGTCAAAACGGTACGGCCAGCACGTGGCCCTCAGCCACGTATCGCTGGAAGCCCGCGACGGCCGGCTGATGGCGCTGCTCGGCCCATCCGGTTCGGGCAAGACAACGCTTTTGCGCATCATCGCCGGGCTGGAACCAGCCGATTCGGGCCAAATCCTCTTCCGCGATGCCGATGTCACGGCTCGCTCGGCACGCGATCGCAACATTGGTTTTGTCTTTCAGCATTATGCTTTGTTTCGCCACATGACTGTTTTCGAGAATGTAGCGTTCGGCCTGCGTGTCCGCAATATTGAAGATGCCCAGGTTCGCAATCGCGTCAACGAGTTGCTGCACATGATTCGCCTGGAGGAAATGGGCGGCCGGTTCCCGAACCAGCTTTCCGGCGGTCAACGACAGCGTGTCGCACTGGCTCGCGCGTTGGCCCCGCGACCGCACATTCTCCTGCTCGACGAGCCATTTGGTGCCCTTGATGCCAAAGTGCGGCAGGAACTGCGAACGGCACTGCGTCGGTTGCATGATGACCTGCATGTGACCAGCATTTTCGTCACGCACGATCAGGATGAGGCGTTTGAAGTTGCCGACGAAGTGGTGGTGATGAACGAAGGCCGCGTGGTGCAAGCCGGCACGCCGCAAGAGGTGTTTGAAAGGCCGGCCAACGCCTTCGTGATGGACTTTCTCGGCGATGTGAACGTATTGCCATCGCAATTCGAGGGTGGCAGGCCAATGGTTGGCTCCACTAACCTCTATGTCAGACCGCACGAGTTAGAGATCGCCCGGGTGACTTCCGGCCCCTCCAGCGTTCCGGCAAGAGTCGTGCAAATCAACCCCGCTGGTGCTGTCGTGAAGGTGCGCCTGCTCAACGATGAGTTCGGTTTGGCGATCAATGTCGATTTGCCGCTCAAACGGCAGAGCGAAATCGGCCTGGTCGTCAACGAACATGTGTACGTCTTCCCCCGACAGGATGTAGGCGCTGAACCTGATTACGCCATCTGATCGAACCAGCGGTGTAGGGGACCACTCACTGATTACGTGGCCAAAGCCCTGTATTGAAGTAAGATGTCCCCGCCGCGCCCGTAGCTCAACTGGATAGAGCGTCGGCCTCCGAAGCCGAAGGTTACAGGTTCGAACCCTGTCGGGCGTAATGATTGGTCGAAGACACGTTCGTGAACCAGCGATCACTTTCAGTCACCTTTTGATATTCGATTCGCTGGCTCGAGACCGCCTATTCGGCCCTTGATTGACAATCCGGACAACCAGTGGAATGCTCGCGGCTTAGCCTTTGAAAATTCGTGATAAGATCGTTTCATCTTGCGTTCGCCAACAGAAAATATCCAATCGGTAAATGGATATATCTTCTTGTATGGCAATAAGATACGGCCGCGAATTGACATTTGTTTCAGTGTAGCAGTGGCTGCTCGATCCTGCTGGTCGTAACATCTTGGAAACGACTGACGGTTGTTAGGGCATGGATGTGCGGGCACTCTAAGCAATTCGGGTGTTTTGTATTGCCCCGGTAAACCAGGGATTATAGGTTGTGCGTATCTGTGAGGCACCCTTTGACGGGTTCGCGCCTCGTGAAACGAAAACTTTTGGAGGATTTCATCATGCGGAGGCTTTTGATTGCGGGCGCGTTCCTGAGCGCGCTCTTGCTAATCACCGATGCCGCCCAAGCATGTGGTGGTCGACGCAATCGCTGCGGTTCGGCCTCCGCTTGTGGAACGGGCTGTTGCGGTGTGTCAAACAATTGTGGCGGTTGCAGCTCCGGCTGTGGCTCCACGGGTGGCTGCGGCACTACAAGCTGTTGTGCGCCGGCTATGACGTACCAGGATCAACAGATGACGGGCACCCGCCCGGTCATGAAGACGCGTGTCGTGAAAAAGGAAGTCACGGAAAACGTCGCTCGCACCGTGCAAGAACCGTACACGTACACGGTGATGGAACAGTTCACGACCCCCGAAAAGCGGATGGTCACAAATTGCTCCACGGTGATGGTTGATGAGCCGTACAACTACACGGTTTGCGAACCAGTTGTCACACAAGTCAAGCAAAACGTAACGGAATACAATCAGGTCGCCAAGCAAGTCCCTTACACCTACACGGTTTGCAATCCGACCACTGTGCCGGAAACCCGCACCGTGCAGAAGTGGGTTTGCGAGCCGCGCTGCGTGACCGAAATGGTCACCTGCTGCAAGCGCGTCCCGGTCACCTGCGTTGATCCTTGCACCGGTTGCTGCCGGACGACCTGCCACATGGTGCAGGAATCGCACCCGGTCACCCGCACCGTCATGGATCGTCGCTGCGTCACCGAGAACGTGACTGTCAACGTTACCAAGTATGTCAGCCAGCAGATGACCGGCAGCCGCACCGTTTACGAGTGCGTGCCGACGACCAAGGAAATCACGGTCCCATGCACGACCTATGTCAACAAGCCGATGACGGGCACCCGCAAGGTGTGCAAGAACGTGACCACGCAGAGCGAAGTCACGGTTAACACCGTCAGCTGCAAGCCGGTCCAAAAGCAGGGCATGACCAGCCGCGTGGTTTGTGACGCCGTCAAGAAGATGGTCGATGTCAACGAGTGCTACACCGAAATGGAATCCTACACCTACACGGTGCGGGTTGCCGTTCCTTGTGCGGCCCCTGTTGCCGCTCCTTGTGCGCCGGTTGCTTCCAACTGCGGTAACGACTGCGGTACCAGCATGTCGGCTTGTGGCGGCGGTTGCGGTGGTTGCGGCAATGACTGCGGCAACACCTGTGGTCGTAGCTGTGGTCGCACCCGCGGTCATCGTTGCGGTAACTCCTGCCAAGACAGCTGCGACAGCGGCTGCGGTGGTCGTCGCTTCGGCGGACGGCTCTTCAGCCGTGGCGGCCGTGGCGGTTGTGGCACCAGCTGCTGCAACTGATCGCGAAGTTGAATAGAAACCAATCGGCCCGCGGACGCTTCGGCATCCGCGGGCTTTTTTTGTTGCGCTGGTCGCAATAAGATGACTTTGCCAGACGGACGTCTTCGCCCATGAAGGAGTCAAAATGAATGCCGCGCTAGTTTTTTCCGCCATGTTGGCGTTGGCCCCCGGACAGGGAGCTGGTGCATTGGGCGTTTCCAATATCCGATTGACGCATGGCGAGTTGGGGCCATCACGGGTTGACAACAAGTACTTGCCTCAAGACTTTGTCTTCATTTCATTCGACATCGACGGACTCAAAGCCTCGCCTGATGGCAAAGTCTCCTACAGCATGGGACTGGAAGTCATCGACAAGGCAGGTAAAGCCATGTTTAGCGCCCCGCCGACTAAGAGCGAAATGCTGCTACCCCTCGGCGGCAACAAACTGCCGGCGTTTGTGTATATCACGCTCGGGCCAACAATGCAGCAGGGCGATTACACTTGCAGAATCTCCATAGTCGACGACACCACAAAAGCGACCAAGGTTGCGGACCAAAAGTTTTCGTTGATGCCACCATCTTTCGGCATCGTTCAGTTGTACGTGACGAAGGACGACAAGGGAATGCTCGCTTGTGGTCCCAATGGCGTGGCTGGTCAGACAGTATTTATCAACTTCGGCATGGTTGGCTTCGGTCGCGATGGCGGCAAGAAGCCCGATGCAGCTGTGGAGTTTTTCGTAAAGGACGCCAATGGTCAGGCGACGAATGCAAAACCCATTGTCATTCCGGTGCCGCGCGACCTGCCGGAGGCTGACACCTTCGTCCCTTATCAAGTGATGTTGCCAATGAATCGCGAAGGTAGTTACACGGTCGAAATGAAGGCCGCCGACAAAGTCACCGGCAAAACTGCCGTGTTGATCTTCCCGGTTCGCGTCTACCCGGCGGCGAAATAATGAGCATGTCACCGCAAGACCGCATCTCGCAGTTCCGGCAAATGACAATTGATGACCCGGAGAACGAATTGGCGTTCTTCCGATTAGGGCAATTGCTTCAGGAAAGCGGCGAGCCAGGCGAAGCGATCGGTGCGTTTCGCAAGACGCTGCTCATCGCGCCGCAGTTTTCCAAGGTCTTTCAGTTACTTGCCCAGTGCGAAATTGCGCTGGACAAAAAGGACGACGCGATTCGCACGCTCCAGGAAGGCTACCGCACAGCCGACGCCCGCGGCGACAAAATGCCGCGCGACGAGATGGCCAATATGTTGCGCGAGCTTGGTGTGCAACCGCCCGAAGCACCTAAGAAAGAGCGCACGGGAACCGGCGGTGGCTTTCATTGCAAGCGCACCATGTGTTACTTTGGAGACGATGCCACTCAGTTGGCCGCTCCGCCGATTCCCGATGAAATTGGCCGGCGCATTCACCAGGAGATTTGCGCCGACTGCTGGAATGAGTGGCTGAAAGACACCTCGATCAAGGTCATCAACGAATTGCGCTTGGACCTGAGCCTGGAAACCGCGCAAGTGGAATACGACCGCCAGATGCGGCGATTCCTGTTCGACGAAACCACCGAACCCACCGAGTAACATGGCCGAGTACCTGGTAGCCTTCGGTCGGGCCGGCCACCTGGGCCGCTTCCAAGACGCTTGCGGCTTAGCGTGCGACCGTGGCGACCGCGTCGTTATTCACGGCGTTCGAGGCATCGAACTTGGCGAAGTACTAGGGCCGGCACGGCAATCTCTCCCTGACCCTCACATCGGTGAATTGTTGCGGCGGGCGAACGACGAAGATGAAGTTCTTTTGGCGCAGCGTGAATTATTGTCGCAACGGTTATGTACCGACGCGGAAGCCATTGCTTCGGAACTCAACCTATCGCTTGCAATTCTCGACGCCGAAGTCACGTTGGATGGTCGCGGTGCCATCCTGCACACGTTAGCGGGGAACGTTGCCGATGCCGGGCCATTGTTGGATCGACTTGCCGTCCTACACAATATGATCGTTCGACTATACGATCTCGCAGCCGAAGCACCACCACCCGCCGATGCCGTCGATGCTCTGGAAGAATTCAAGTGCGACAAACCCGATTGCGGTGAAGGTGAATGCACGGACTGCGGGACCGACGGCGGCTGCTCAAGTTGCTCCGCCGGCGGAGCAAGCGAGTTGGAATCGTACTTCTCCAACCTGCGCGACAAAATGGAAAGCCGTATCCGTGTGCCGTTGGCTTGACAGACATGCCGAACTCCATCTTTCTCGATTTTCACCTGCCGAACGCTACCACCTGGTTTTACGTGTCGGTGATGTTGGGCGTGGCATTGTTCTTTCAATTTGGTCGTGTGATCAGTCTGCGCAATTGGGATTTGCTGACGATATTTGCGCTGGTGCCGGGCTTACTGCTTGTGCAATCTGGTCACGACCGCCGGCGTGAAGCACGACAACTGGGTGATGCGGCGGCGCGGTTGTTCTGTTTGCCGAATGCTGATGGCAACGCCGCGTTGGCGGCAGCGGTCCTCGAAGGCCCGGCCCGCCAACGTGATGACATGTCCAAGTATCTTCTGCAAGCGGGCTACCAGTGGTTATTGATCGGTTCCGGATATTGGATCCTGCGATGTGTCATTGATCTCGCCTTCATTCGTCGGCCCGGCCTCACGCCCAACCTCAGTCCTGCCGGGCTAGGTTGGCTCGCGATTTCGTTGTTTTTAGCGCTGGGTGCCGTGGCGATCAAACGACCGCCGCCTGATGAGGGGCGAATCGGTCCACCGAGTACGGTGTTGCAGGAGACCCAGGTGGGCCTGGAACAAATTGTTCGAAATACTTCGGGCCAAACCGACCGGGTGATGGTCCGATGGTGGGTTGAGCGCACGTTGGCCGGGGCGGCACACTTGTGCGTGATTGCGGCACTCGCGCTGATTGGTTACTACCATTTCCGCAACCTTGGCACCGGCATGGCCGCCGCCACGGCGTATCTGGCGTTGCCGTATCTTGCGTTTCACATGACGCAGATTCATCATGTGCTGCCGGCCGCGCTGATGCTCTGGGCCGTGGCCGCGTTCCGGTGGCATCGCACGGCCGGGGCGTTGCTCGGCGTCGCCGCCGGCGGCTTTGGCTTTCCGGCGCTTGTGGCTCCGGTCTGGTTCAGCTTCTATCGCGGACGAGGCCTCGGCCGTTTTTCAATCAGCTTTCTGATTGCGGCCAGTATTAGTTTGGGTGTCGCTGCCGGAGTTCTTTATCTCAACGGCAAGTTCGACCTGCAAATCCCGACGACGATTAGCTTGCCCCAATGGAGCAAGTGGAAACTCGGCGGCGACGGCGAGGGCTTCTGGGCCGGCGTGCATTGGGCGTACCGCATCCCCGTATTCATCGCCGCGATGGCTTTCGTGATCGTGACCGTGATTTGGCCGTCACCTAAAGACCTTGGCAACGTCATCGCCCTTTCGACGGCACACCTGCTCGCCGTGCAACTCTGGTATGCCGACCGCGGCGGGGTCTACGTATTGTGGTATCTTCCGCTGATGATCTTGATGATCTTTCGACCGAGCCTGCACGAGCACGTGCCACCTGCAATTGGTGAGATGGAGCCAACGGCAGTGCCGGCGGAAGTAATCAAGCCATCGCCGCTGCGGCGTTATTTCCGTCCACGAGTTTCGCGCTAGCCAGTGTACGTAGCGCAGCAACTCTCGGTTTCCCACAGCGTCACTTCCGTGACCGGGAAGCCCTGGCCCTTGGCATAATCGAAGATGTGCTTGGCGATGTTCTCCGCCGTGGGATTCACGTCCAATACGACCACCGGTTCCTTCTTGTCTTGCAGGTATTGCAACACCGGGTCGTCGCGGTGCAGAAGCATCTTGTGATCAATCGTCTCGTCTATCCATTTCTGCAGCACTTTCTTCATCTGCGAAAAGTCCATGACCATCCCAAGTGCGTCGAGTTTGTCTCCTGCCAGCGTGACGATGGCTTTGCCATTGTGGCCGTGCAGGTTCCGACATTTGCCATCGTAGTTCAACAGGCGATGGCCGTAGCAAAAGTGAAACTCTCGAGTCACACGAAACATAGCTACTCCCACGGGCGAACATCCGGCGGTTTCTGCGTCGTGCCTTCCCAGGCGCGGCTGGCATAGTTAGTTGGGTCCGGCACGCCAGCGCCGATGAAGGCCCGCCCACGTTCGGCGCACTTGCCGCACACGCCGCAATGGCGACCATTGGCAGGACTCATACATGATAGGGTATGCTGCAACGGCAATCCCGCGCCGCGGCGAATCACTTCAGCCTTGGTCAATTCGGCAAACGGCGTAGCAATTGCGATCTGGCCGCCAACCGCACCACTCACGACGCTTGCGTAATCTCCAAAAAACGAATTCGATGCATCAGGAAACGGGTTCGCCGCCAAGACGGCCAATGCGATTGCTGTCACATCGTGCAACCGGCACCATATCAGCGACTTGGCCAGCAGCAACACATTGCGGCCCGGCAGATAGAACTCTTCATCGGCAGCCATTGCGTTTGGTGCCGTTCCTCGGGTACTCCAATGATCGCCATACAAATCGCGAACGGGCAAATCGAGTACCGTGAGCGGCTGCACGATAGTTGGGTGCAAGGCGGCCAGAAAGCGATCCAAATGCTGTCGTTCCGCGTCCTCCCAAGCCAGGCCCGTGCGAATGTACAACGGATGCACGGCGGGATGCACCCGCGCCGCCAGGCCGACGAGGATCGCGCTATCCAGCCCGCCGCTAACTAACACCGCCAGCGGCAAGGTGGGGTCGGGTGAAGCCATGACTGTTATAGTACGTCCTTAATGCCCAGCCGTTGCAACGACTGGGCGTTCACTTGCAACCGCTGAGCTTTCTGTAAAATGCCCTCATGCAGCGGCGCAAATATCTCTTTCCGAACGTTATTGAGTTGAATTATCAGGCAGGGCGAAAGCTCGGCGTGAATGTGTACCTCATTGATGGTGGCGATGAGTTCGCCATCATTGACATCGGCTATGAGGAGTCGGTTTCCGACGTTGTCGAGCTGGTCCGACAGATGGATTTCAACCTTTCGCGCTGCAAGTATTTGATTGCCACTCATGCCGACGCCGACCATGTGCAAGGGATAGCTCGGGCCAAAGAACTTTTCAAATCGTGTGTCGTCGCCCACCCACTTAGCGTGTCGGCCATTGAGACTGGCGATGTCGAAACGACATTTGCCCGCATCACGGCACAAAACATCGACATGCCGATGCCGCCGTGCAAGGTGGACGAGATGATCAACGATGGCGATGTTCTGGAAATCGGCAAAGTTCAATTGGAGGTTTGGCACACGCCCGGCCACACGCCGGGGCAGTTGAGCTTCAAGACCGGCGAATTGCTCTTCGTCGGCGACAACATTTATAAGGACGGCTGCGTTGGCGTGATCGACGCTCATCACGGTTCGAGCCTGCCGGACTTTATCGCATCGATTAAGCGAATCCGCGCGGACGCTTCGCCGTTCCTACTGCCCAGCCACGGCCCGGCCTTTCGCCGCGACGACAAGTTATTGAAGAAAACCATTGAGCGGCTGACGCAATATCAGCACATGGCCGACTTCGGCACCTGCGCTGTCGATTGGCCATTGCTGGATGAATGGGAACAAGACGTGCTATCGGGTAAGTTGCCGCAATTCTGACGACCGGGCTTGCAAGCATGTCGCACGAAGTGTTGCTGTCGTCGCTTGCCGACACCGAAGTGCTGGGCCAGCGCCTCGCCAAATCACTTTTTCCTGGTGCGGTGATCGCGCTGGTCGGCCCGCTGGGTGCCGGCAAGACAACGCTAACACGAGCCATTGCCATTGCTTTGGGCGTCGAGCCGCGTTTAATCGCCAGCCCGACGTTTGCATTGGTGCATGAATATCCGGGCCGATTGTCGGTGTATCATTTCGATGTTTATCGGTTGGCCAACATCGACGAGTTTCTCGGACTTGGTGCCGACGAGTATCTTCATGGCGATGGCGTGTGTCTCGTTGAATGGGCCGACCGAGTAATCGTCGCCATGCCAGCGGATCATCTTCGCATTGAGTTGATTCCGCATGGCGATATTCGACGAGCCATCCTCACTGCCAGTGGGCCGCGTCATGTGGCGATCATCGATTCACTCAGCGTGGTTGACTCGCTGGGTACTGAACCCTAACATGGCCGCGACAGGCAAGGAGGACTTTGTCGTGAACACGGAAGTCGCGCCGAATGCCGCCGCAGCGCCGTGGCGTGAATCGCCATACGTGTTGTCGTGGAAGAGCGCGGCCGATTTGCCTTACCGTGAAGTGGAGCCGATCGGGCCGAACCATACTTGGGCCGCCGGGCTAACCGCGGCACCGTGGATCGACTCTGGCCTGCGGGAAGAACCATTTGATTTCTGCAAAGCCATCAGCGACCTCCTCGTCGATATCTGCCGGCACGTGCCCGAGTTCTCGGTGTTCAATTCACAACAAATACTGATCGGCTTTCTTCAGGCACGTCATGCCCGCGGCCACGGGCTGCAAGCGCGAGTGACACCATTGCGTTTTTTGAATGGCCAACTTGTGCGCACTGCGCGGGGCCGCTTGTTCCAGGTACAGCGCTTCATCGTTGCCAATGTGGAGATGCTCTACGTGATGACGTTTTGTCTGCCGCGCTTTCTCGATCAGAGTTTCGATAACAAAATGGTCACGATCTTTCACGAGTTGTTTCATATCGGCGAAAACTTTGATGGCGATCTGCGCCGGCACGCCGGCCGTTGCAGCATGCACACGTCATCGAAGACGGCTTACGATCTGCACATGGGCCACCTGGCCCGCGCATACCTTGCCGGCGGTGCCAATCCCGCGTTGCACGGATTCCTGCGGCTCAATTACGCGCAACTGCGGGCACGACATGGCCGCGTGATCGGCGTGAAGCTACCGCGTCCGCGCATCCTCGCCGTGCCGGTCGCCGAGGGGTAAACGGTGCCACGCTTTGTCCTCCTCGAACACGATTGGCCAACGCACCATTACGATCTGATGCTGGAGGCCGGCTCGGTGTTGCGAACCTGGCGACTTGCCGCGCTACCGATCATTGACGGAGTAGCATCGGCCGAACCCATTGGCGATCATCGCTTGGCCTACCTCGAATACGAAGGCCCGGTCAGCGGAGGTCGCGGCAACGTCAAGCGTTACGATGCCGGTGAATACGCGATGGTCAGCGAAAACAGTCAGAATGTGACTTTGCATTTACGTGGCCAACAACTGAACGGCGTGATCACGTTAGTTGATCACGCCAAGAAATAGCTCAGCATCATATTCGAATCGAACGTGACCAGCACATTGATGTTCAGCAAATAAACTCTGCAACTCGGCAATCATCGGCTGATATTGTGGATGGCCTTCACGCGGCATGAACGACGACGACCGCAACCGGCCGGTCACGCCGTCCAGATCAAATGATTGCACATTGGCGAGAACACGGCGCTCATGGCCATGCGGATAAAGTACGGTAAACACGTCGTCGCCCAGGTTCTTGTGATGCACTTGGCGATAGTCGATGCCGAAGCGTTGCAAGAGTGATTCGTAGTCGAGCAGAAACGGCGTGTCGGTCCTGAGAGTATTCCAAAGCAACGCCACCCAACCCGGTGGGCGGAGGATCCGTGCAAACTCGCGCCGCGCGTTCGGCACGTCGAACCAGTGAAAGGCCTGCGCGGCAACAACGAGGTCAACGCTCTGGTTCTGAAGGTTCGTCGCTTCGGCGGATCCCGCAACGCTCTTGAATCGCGGGTAGTTCCGAAGTGCCGATTCGGCCGCCAATCGCATTTCGCCATTCGGCTCGACGCCGATGACCGCATATCCGTGCTTCAGGAACATTTCCGTCGAAGTGCCGGGGCCGGAACCAATATCGGCAACAATCGATCCCTCCAACAAGCCGCACTTGGCATGGAGGACGTCGAGCAATTCCAAGGGGTAGCCAGGCCGATAGCGGGCGTAATCATCCACACGACCGGAAAATCGCTGCACGGTATCATCGGCGCTGGACATCTCAACCGCCTTACTGCTGTAGGCTCTCAGATTAACAGCGCCACCTTTGGCATAACCGGACCAAATCAGCGATAAAAACGACATATCTTGCTGCACAGCATGGGCATTGTGGGTATACTGGGCAAAAATCGGTGCAGGGACGTTTCATGCCGACGGTCCCACCCGCAGGCGCGGGCTGGAGTTGTGCCTTAAGTAACCAACCCGACAGGTGATATATGCTTCGTCGCAAGACACGCCCATCCGTTAGTTCTCGCCGGTTGCCGCTCCGTCTCGAAGCGATGGAATCGCGGTTGGCCCCTGCCATATTCAATGTCACCAACCTCAACGACAACGGTACTGGATCATTGCGGCAAGCGGTGATCGATGCCAACAATTCAACCGGCGCCGACACTGTTCTGTTTCAAAACACGACGGGGATCATCACACTTTCATCGGGTGGCATCGCCATTGACGATGCATTGACGATATTCGGCCCCGGAGCAGGGCAGTTGATTATCAGTGCCAACAGCGCATCGCGCATTTTTACCATCAGCAATGCGGCAACGCCCTTTCACGTCGGCATCAGCGGCCTGACGCTGACGCAGGGCAACGCCATCGTTGGCGGCGCGATCTCTGTGGAAGGCAACGAGTTAGAATTGCGCGATGTCGCACTGTTTAAGAATCAGGCGGATACCGGCGGGGCCATTTATCTCGAATCCGATTCACGTCTGACCATGCTCAACTGTTCGATGACGGGTAACAGCGCCAACAGTAACGGCGGAGCCGTTCACGCCAACCGTGACTCCGTCATGATCATCAACAGTTGTGCGATAACGGGCAATGCGATCACTGAGGGGGCGGGCGGCGCCTTCTTCGTACGCACCGGCA
>JANLTA010000596.1:0-1792 GCA_031362705.1 Gemmataceae bacterium
GACATGGATTAACGTGCCGCCGATTTGCATCGACAGCATGAACAGCGGGAATAACACGCCGACACCGATCGGGCCAATAAGCCAAGATGCGACCTTCGGACCGGCAATGATCCGGCCAAACAGATGTGTCGGGCCGCCCGCTAACAGCAAGGCCCAGCCCAGCCAGACCGCTTTGCCAAAGCGGTCGATCATCGGTTCTTCGGGCCATTTCACTTCGTCCTGACCCGCTGAAGTGCCGTCGGCGATGGCGAAGAAACAGTGGGCGATGTAAGCGAACGTGAAGCTGCCGGTGATCGCGAGGCCGGCGAGGCAAAGGACGGAGACAAACGCATCGCCGGTGCCTTGCGGGCCTTCGTAGTCGGCTAGCAACAAGAGTGGGGTCATGTCTCCGCGCTCCGCTACGGAAGCCTTCGCGTCGCGGCTAACCGACGACTGGTAAACTTTGTTGCTCCGTCAGCGCGCGAATATCTTGTGTGATACGCATCGAACAAAACTTCGGACCGCACATTGAACAGAACTTGGCGCTCTTGAATACGTCCTGTGGTAACTCTTCGTCGTGCATTCGGCGTGCAGTTTCCGGGTCAAGCGACAGGTTGAATTGCTCGTTCCAATCAAACTCGAAGCGGGCTTTGCTCAGTGCATCGTCGCGCACTCGGGCATTGGCTCGGCCACGGGCAATGTCACCCGCATGGGCCGCGATCTTGTACGCGATTACGCCTTGGCGCACATCATCTTTGTTTGGTAAGCCAAGGTGTTCTTTTGGTGTCACGTAGCAAAGCATCGCCGCACCGGCCTCGGCGGCCAACGCCGCGCCAATGGCGCTGGTGATGTGGTCATAACCCGGCGCGACATCCGTGACCAATGGGCCGAGGACGTAAAACGGTGCGTCGTGGCACAGTTCGCGCTCTTTCTCGACGTTCATTCGCACGAGGTGCAGCGGAATGTGGCCGGGGCCTTCGATCATCACCTGGCAGCCGTGCTCCCACGCCTTCAGTGTCAACTCACCGAGCGTCTTTAGCTCAGCGAATTGGGCGCGGTCGTTGGCGTCGGCGAGGCTGCCGGGGCGGAGGCCGTCGCCCAGCGAATAAGTTACGTCGTAGGCCCGCATGATTTCGCACAACTCGTCGAAGTGCGTGTACCACGGGTTCTGCTCGTGCCGGGCGATCATCCACGCGCCGATGAGCGAGCCGCCCCGGCTGACGATGCCGGTCACGCGGTTGGTCGTCAGGTGCAGGTATTCCAACAACACGCCGGCGTGAATGGTCATGTAATCTACGCCCTGCTTCGCCTGATGCTCGACCATGTCGAGCAGATCCCTCGGCGTCAGGTCGGCGACTTCCTTCACGTCCTGAATTACCTGATACATCGGCACCGTGCCGATGGGCACCGGCGATGCATCAATGATCTCCTGGCGAATGGCGTCGATGTTGCCGCCGGTGGACAGGTCCATCACCGTGTCGGCGCCGAGATGCACGGCCATGTGCAGCTTCTCGAGTTCCTCGACAGCGGTGCCGGTGATGGCCGAATTGCCGATGTTGGCGTTGATCTTGCAGGCGAGGGCCACGCCGATGCCCATCGGCTCCAGCTTCTTTTTGATGTGAACCGTGTTGGCCGGGATCACGCATCGGCCGCGTGCCACCTCGGCCCGAACGAGTTCGGCATCCAACCCCTCGCGCTGGGCCACGAAGGCGATTTCCGGAGTGATGATGCCCTGTTTGGCGGATTGAAACTGCGTCATGATGAGATTCGCTTTCCTACGCCGGTGCAAACCGGATCAGGTTCCGGGGTGTGT